>DATMDI010000430.1:0-7184 GCA_035557875.1 Vicinamibacterales bacterium | reverse complement strand
TGATGCCGATGAGCAGCGCCTGCTGATCGTTGCCGGCCGAGAGGCGCTCGGTGCCCTCGGCGAAGATGCCGTTAGCGGCCCCCTTGAAGAACAGGAACGTGGGCCGCGCCTCGAGCTGGGGGTCGCGCTGCAGCAGATCGGCATAGCGCGCCTCGAGCTTGCTGAGGTGCTCCTTCTCCTCGAGCGCGAGATGCTGGAACACCTTGCGCCCGCGCGCGTCGCGCGTCACCCGCGCGGCGCGGGTGTAGAACTCGAGGCCGCTGCGCTCGGTGGCAATGGCAATCCGCAACGCGTCGCGGGCGAACACCAGATCGGTGTGGCCGTCGCTGCCGGTGGCGGCCCGCCCGGTCCGGCACTCCTCGCAGGTGCCGTAGATCTGCACCACGCTCTGCGAGGTGGTGAAGCCGCGTGCGGAGGCCACCTCCTCGACGAGCACCGCGATGTCGGAGCTGAGGAACTCGAACGAGCGGTGACAGCTCTTGCAGATCAGATGGAAGTGGCGCGGCTGCCGGTACGAGTGCTCGAAGCGGAAGCGGCCTTCGCCGAAATCGACCTTGCGGGCGATGCCGGCGTCCACCATCCACTGCAGCGTGCGGTAGACGGTGGCGCGGCTGATGCGATGGTCGTCGTTGCGGATCAGGTCGAACAGATCGTCGGCGCTCAGGTGCCCTTCCTGGCGCAGGAACACGTTGACGATCTGCTCGCGCTTGCTCGAGCGCTTGCCGCCTTCAGGCTTGAGCCTGCTGAGATCGGGAAGCGCGTTAGACACACTGATCCTCGGGCGTGTTGGGAACGCCCTCTTTAATGATGGTGGCCGCCGCCGCCGCCCTCGCCATCCACGCTGAACGACGAGCCGCAGCCGCACGTGGAGGTCGCTTGCGGGTTGCGGATCGTGAAGCCACCGCCGGTGACGGTGTCGACGAAGTCGACCTCGGCGCCCTTGAGGTAGCTCACGCTGACCGGGTCGACGTACAGCTTGACGCCGTTCGACTCGAACACCTGGTCACCCACGCCGCCGCTTTCCTCGATCATCAGCCCGTACTGGAAACCCGAGCAGCCGCCGCCCTGCACGAACACGCGCAGACCGCTGCCGGCCTTGTTCTCTTCGGAGAGCAACTCGTTGATTTTCTCGGCTGCCGTCGCGGACACGTTGATCATTCCTGACTCCTCTAGACCTTGTGATTATATCCCTTCAGAGGGTCTTCGCGCCGCCCGTCCGGGCAGGTGCCACCCCTGATCACATTGAAAACGCGTCATTTATGCGGCTTCTGTCCCTAGGCGCCGAGCGCTGCCAGCTCGGCAGCCGAGGCCTTTTCCACGTCAGTGTGCAGGCTGTTGCCGTGGGCGTCCATGGTGACGATCGCCGGAAAATCCTGAAGGGTCAGGTGCCACATCGCCTCGGGGGTCCCGAACTCCAGCAGCGACACGCCGTCCACCGAGGTGATCGTCCGGGCGTAGAACTGG
Source organism: Vicinamibacterales bacterium (assembly GCA_035557875.1). Lineage (GTDB taxonomy): Bacteria > Acidobacteriota > Vicinamibacteria > Vicinamibacterales > UBA2999 > DASYRM01. Next base: position 5,720 of record DATMDI010000430.1, on the reverse strand, counting down.
GCCGCGCCACCCACCGCGTTCAGGTACACCGCCCCGGCTTCCTTCAAGCCCGCCAGCGTCTTGGCGCCCATGCCACCCTTGCCGATCACCGCCCGGACGCCGTAGCGCTTGATGATGTCCGCCTGATACGGCTCCTCCCGAATGCTCGTCGTCGGCCCGGCCGCGGTGACCTTCCATCCCTCACCCTGCTTCGCCACCACCGGACCACAGTGATAGATGACGGAGCCGCGCAGATCCACCGGCGGCTCGTGGCTCATGAGGTGATGGTGCACGGCATCACGGCCGGTGTAGGCCCGCCCCGAAACGAGCACGACGTCGCCGACCTGCAGGGACCGCACCTGCTCTTCGGTGAGCGGCGTGCGCAGCGCGATCTCGCGCCCCGTCCGTACCACACCGGCCTGATCGGCCATCGCGATGACCGGGGTCGTCGGGTCGCGGTACAGCCACCGCTTGATGGCGCCCGTCCCGGCGTCGAGCACCACCCCAAGCCGGCGATACGCCCAGCAGTCGTAGGCCACCGACACGAAGAAGCTCGCCGGCAGGCGGTTGAGCGCGCCGATTTTGCACCCGATGAGCGACACGTGACCGCCGAAGCCCATCGTGCCGATGCCGAGCTTGTTGACCTCGCCCATGATCGACGCTTCGAGCTTGGCCAGGCGGGTGTCGGGATTCACGTCATCGAGCGTGCGGAACAGCTGCTCCTTCGCGTGCACGTACCCCGACGTGCGATCGCCGCCGATGCAGACGCCGATCGCGCCCGGCGCGCAGCCCTTGCCCTGCGCGTGCCACACCGCGTGCAGGATGCACTTGCGGACACCTTCGATCGATCGGTCGGCGCGCCCCAGGTGCGCCAGCTCCGCGGGCAGCGAGTACTGCGCGTTCATGTTCTCGCAGCCGCCGCCCTTGAGCACGAGCTTCACTTCGATCTCGCCGTCGTTGTCCCACTGCTCGAAATGGATGATGGGCGTCCCCGGGCCGAGGTTGTTGCCCGAGTTCTCGCCCGTCAGCGAATCCACCGAGTTGGGGCGCAGCTTGCCGCGCCTGGTCGCTTCCGCCACGGCCTCGCGGATCTGCTTCTTCATCACGATCTGGTTGGCACCGACCGGCGTCTTCACTTCGAAGGTGGGCATGCCGGTGTCCTGGCAGATGGCGCCTTCGCCCTCGGCGGCCTGATCGATGTTCTGCGCGATGATGGTCAGCGCCTGCGCCGACTGGGTGCCCGCCTCTTCGCGCGACATCGCCACTTTCATCGCCGCGCGCACATCAGGTGGGAGGTCGGTGGCCGTCTTGACGACGAGCTGCACCACGCTGTCGAGGAATTCAGGAAGCATCAGGACATTATAGGATCGCCGTAGAGGCGCCCCGCCTTCGCTGAAGCTACGGCGGGCAAGCTATGGACACTCGAACTGAGCGCGATCCTCTTGGCGAGCACAGCGTCCCCGCCGGCGCGTACTACGGCATTCAGACGGTCCGGGCGCTCGAGAACTTCCCGATCAGCGGACTGCGCGCTCACGCCGATCTCGTCACCGCCACCGTCTACATCAAGAAAGCCGCGGCGCTCGCCAACCTGGCGTTGGGCCGTCTCGATCCGCAGATCGGCGGCGCGATCGTCCGGGCCGCCGACGAGGTGCTCGCCGGGCAGCTGCGCGATCAGTTCGTGGTGGACGTCTACCAGGCGGGCGCGGGCACGTCGCACAACATGAACGTGAACGAGGTGCTGGCCAACCGCGCGGCGGAACTGCTCGGCGGCGCCCGCGGCGAGTACACGCGGGTCCATCCCAACGACCACGTGAACATGGGCCAATCCACCAACGACGTGTTTCCCTCCGCGACGCGCCTGGCGCTGCTCATGGGAACGACGCCGCTGGTGGACGCGGCGCAGGCGCTCGCTGGCGCCCTGGCCGGCAAGGCCGCGGCGTTTCGCGCCATCGTGAAAGTGGGCCGCACGCATCTGCAGGACGCGGTGCCGATCACGCTCGGCCAGGAGTTTCGCGGCTACGCCGAATGCGTCCGGCGCGGCGCCGACGACGTGCTGCGGACCTCGCAGCAGCTCCACGAGCTGAACCTGGGCGCCACGGCCGTCGGCACCGGCCTCAACGCCGGCACCGAGTTCGCGACCCACGCGGTCGACAGCGTGAGCCGCCTGAGCGGACTGACGCTGCGCCCCGCGGCCGATTACTTTCGCGTCACGCAGAGCATGGGCGACGTGCTCGCCTACTCGGGTGCGATGCGCCGTCTGGCGGTCGAGGCCGGGAAAGTGGCGAGCGATCTGCGGCTGCTCAGCATGGGGCCGCGCGCCGGCCTCGCCGAGATCAGGCTGCCGGGGGTGCAACCCGGCTCGTCGATCATGCCCGGCAAGGTGAACCCGTCGATCCCCGAGATGGTGAACCAGGTGTGCTTCCAGGTGATCGGCTGCGACACCACCGTGTGCGTCGCGGCGGAGGCCGGGCAGCTCGAGCTCAACGTGATGATGCCGGTGATCGCGTGGAACGCCCTCCACTCCTCCACCATCCTGCGCACGGCGCTGCACGCGCTCGAGACGCGCTGCGTCGAGGGGATCGAGGCCGACGCCGCCCGCTGCCGCGAGCTGCTCGATCGGAGTACCGCGATGGCCACGGCTCTGAGCCCGTATATCGGCTACGCCAGGACCGCGGAGGTGGCCAAGGAGTCGGTTCGCACCGGCCGGCCGATCCGTGAGATCGTGATCGAACGGGGCCTGCTCGACGCCGCGACGGCCGACCGCGTGCTGTCGCCGGAGGCGATGACGCAGCCCGGGATTACCGGCGAAACGCCGGCCAAGAAGGAATGAAACACGCGCTTCGCCTGGCCCTCATCGTCTGCGCCGGCCTTGCCTTCGACGGCCGGGCGGTGTACTCGCAGACCGAGCCGCGCCACCGCGAGCTGTTCCCGCCGCAGGATCTCGGGCTGCTCGAGGGGCCCGATCGCGCCGCGTGGCAGAAGCCCGACCAGATCATGGACGCCCTCGGCATCGCCGACGGCGCGCACGTCGCCGACATCGGCGCCGGCGCCGGCTGGTTCACCACGCGGCTGGCGCGCCGCGTCGGTCCCAACGGCGTCGTCTACGCTCAGGACGTGCAGCGGCAGATGCTCGACGCGATCCGGAGGCGTGTCACGCGCGAGGGTCTCGCCAACGTCCGGACCGTGCTGGGCGAAGGCAGCTCGCCCAACCTGCCGCGCGCCGCGCTCGACGCGGTGCTGGTCGTGGACTCGTACCAGGAGGTCAACCCGCCGGACCGCGTGGTCTTCCTGCGCAACCTGGCCAGCGGCCTCAAGCCCGGCGGGCGCATCGGCGTCGTGAACTACAAGCTCGGGGGCGGCGGCCCGGGGCCTGAAGCCAACCGTCGTGTGCCGCGCGCCTCGGTCGAGAACGATGCGATTGCCGCCGGCTTGAAGGTGAAGGCGGTCGGCAACCTGCCCTATCAGTACCTGCTGGTCCTGAGCCGGTAGGCCCAGTAGTACAATTCGCAAATGATGGCAATCCGATCCGCCACGCTCGTCGAGACGATCGCGGCGCGCGGCGAAGCTGGCGCATCGTTCATGGCGCGCGCGGTCGCGGTACTGTTCTTCGCGGCGCTCACGGCGGCCGCGGCGCAGATCAGTGTGCCGCTTCCCTTCACGCAGGTGCCGTTCACGTTTCAGCCCACGGTCGTGCTGCTGAGCGGGCTCGTGCTCGGCCCGAAGCTCGGCGCGGCGAGCCAGGCGCTCTACCTCGCAGCCGGTGTGGCCGGCCTGCCGGTGTTCGCGGCGTCGGCGACGCTGCCGCCCGGCGCCTGGCGGCTGCTCGGCCCTACTGCCGGATACCTGCTCTCGTATCCGCTCGCCGCCTTCGTGGCGGGCGCGCTCGCCCGGCGCGGGTTCGATCGCCGGTACTTCACGTCGATCCTGGCGATGGCCCTCGGCCTCGTCGTCATCTACACGTGCGGCACGCTGTGGCTCGCCTACGGGTCGTTCGGCCGCACGGCTGTCGGGCTCTCGAGTGCCATTGCGGCCGGCGTGGCGCCATTCGTCGTCGCCGACCTCGTCAAGCTCGCGGGCGCGGCCGGCATCGTGCCCGGCCTCTGGCGCCTGGTCGGGACCGGACCTCGCGGCTCTCGCCCGTAGCCGCGGGCCGGGTGGCTGCCGGTCTTCAGTCCCGCCACCATAATCTCCTCATGCGCACCGCCCTCACCATCGCGGGCAGCGACTCGGGCGGCGGCGCGGGCATCCAGGCCGATCTCAAGACCTTCGCCGCCCACGGCGTCTACGGGCTCAGCGCCATCACTGCCGTCACCGCGCAGAACACGCGCGGCGTCTCCGCGGTAGAGGTGCTCACACCAGGGATCGTCGTCGCGCAGGTTGCGGCCGTCGTGGACGATTTCGCGGTGGGCGCCGTGAAGACCGGCATGCTCGCCAACGCCGCCGTGGTCGGAGCCGTCGCGCGCGTGCTCCGCGTGGCGCACGTCGGCCCGCTGGTCGTGGATCCGGTGATGGTGGCCAAGAGCGGCGACCGCCTGCTCGACGACCAAGCGATCGGGGCGCTCATGCGGGAGCTCCTGCCGCTGGCCGCGGTGGTGACACCCAACCTCCCCGAGGCCGAGGCGCTGGCCGGGCTCGCCATACGTTCGCCGGAGGATCAGCGCGAAGCCGCGCGGCGCATTGCCGGCACGGGAGCCCAGGCGGTGATCGTCAAAGGCGGGCACGCCGACACGCCCGACATCGTGGACCTCCTGTTCGACGGCCGGTCGTTCACCGAGTTCCGCCATGAGCGCGTGCCCGGCACCAGCACCCACGGCACCGGGTGCACGTTCTCCGCCGCGATCGCCGCGCAACTGGCGCTGGGCCGCGGCATCCAAGAAGCGATACCGCTGGCCCAGGCTTATGTCGCGAACGCCATCCGCAACGCGCCAGGCTTGGGGACGGGTCATGGGCCGATGGGACATCTGCAGGTCAGGTAGGCCTGGTGGGTCAGGTGGGTCGGGCCGGGAGCCGGGAGCCTATACTGATCATTGAGATGCCTGTCCCGCTCGTGGCCGTGACCAAGGACCCGCTCAGCCTGGACGCCCTGTCGGCGGTCGTTGCCGACGGCGCGGGAGCCGACGGCGCGGTGACGTCGTTCGTGGGCCTGGTGCGGCAGAACAACCTCGGTCGCGCGGTGGCGTTCCTGGAATACGAGGCCTACGAGCCGCTCGCGGTGCGCGGCCTGCAGCGGATCGTGGACGAAGTGAAGACGAGCTGGCCGAATGCCAAGCTGGCGGTGCACCATCGGATCGGCCGGCTGGCGCTGGGCGAAGCCAGCATCGTGATCGTGGCGGCGTCACCGCACCGTGGCGACGCCTTCTCGGCGTGCCGATACACGATCGAACGGGTGAAGCAGATCGTGCCGATCTGGAAGCACGAGCACTTCGACGGCGGCGACGTCTGGTTGGAGGGCGCCACGGCGGACCCGGACGACGAAACGGCCCGCCAGACGGCGTATCGCATCGCATGCGCGTAACCGTGCGGCTCTTTGCGCGGCTGCGGGACCTGGCGGGGGCGGGCGAGATGGTGCGCGACGTGCCGGCGCCGGCCACCATCGAGCAGGTGTGGCGATCGCTCGTGAAGGACATGCCGGCGCTCGGCGACTACGAGCGCACGATGTCGGTGGCGCTGAACACGGACTACTCGCGAATGACCGCGGCGGTGAAGGACGGCGACGAGGTCGCGTTCCTGCCGCCGGTGTC
>DATMDI010000429.1:0-5763 GCA_035557875.1 Vicinamibacterales bacterium | reverse complement strand
GCCAGCCGTAGTTGGCGCCCGGCTTGAGGATGTTGATCTCGTCGCCGCCATTGGGCCCGTTCTCGTTGAGCCACATCTGGCCGGTACCGGGGTGGACCGCCAGACCCAGCGAGCTGCGGTGGCCGAGCGTGTAGACCTCGGGCTTGTAGCCGGCCTTGCCGACGAACGGGTTGTCGGGCGGGACGGTGCCGTCGTCCTTGAGGCGGAGCACCTTGCCGCCCTGGCTGTTGCCGTCCTGCCCCCCGTTGCCGGCCGTAGTGACGTACAGCATCCCGTCGCGGCCGAAGGCCAGGCGTGCCACGCCGTTGCCCTCGGCGCCCACGAAGATGTCCTTGGTGTCCACGAGCGCCGAGCCGTTCCACCGCCCGCGCGCGATGGCCGTGGTCTGCCGTTTCTCGTCGAGCGGCTTGGTGTAGGCGAGATAGACCAGCTGATTGGACGCGAAGCTCGGATGCAGCACCACGTCCATGTAGCCGTGGACCGCGCCCGGTTCACCCGAGATGCCGATGTTTCGCGCCGCGGGCGCGCCGGCCACCGGCGTGGGATCGAGCTTGCCGTTGCGCACGAGGCGCAGGCGCCCGGGACGCTCGGTCACGAGCATCGAGCCGTCGGGCAGCCACGCCACCGTCCACGGATTCTCGAGCCCGGTGACGAACGCGGTCACGCGGATCCGCTGCCCCTCGCCAGTGTCGAATTCCATCGGCAGCTTTGGCAGCGGCCGGTTGGCGAGACCGGTGGGCGCCACCGGGCCGAAGGGCGCCATCGGCACTTTCTGCTGCGCAGCGACAACTGCCGATGCGACGGCGATAGCCACCGCCAGGGTAGCCAGGGAACTGAACCTGTTCGTCACGAAACAACCTCCTCGTGGTCCATCGGACCGATCGAGGAGTATATCGCCCTCACGAAGGCTCCCGGCTCTCGTGGCGTGGCTGAAGCCGCGCCCGACGACAGCACGCCCCGTCAAACCTGTCCTCAGCCTTGCCCCACCGCGGCCATGGCCGGTACGAGCGGCAGGCAGATCTCGGTGAGCAGATCGGCCTCGGGAGTGGTGCTGGCGTCGTTCAGATAGGCCTCGTGGCAGGGGCGATGCGCGGCTTCGCGGCCGCTCGACGGCAGCCATTCGGAGAAGAGCTCCCGGTAGCTTTCGGGTAGCCGCGCGTACGGCCCGCGGTGCGTGGCCACCGCCACGTCGCCGCCCTCGATCGTGATCAGCTCGCAGTCCTCGGGCGCCGACGTCACGCCGTCGCGTACCGCCATGCAGGCGTGGCTGCGCAGTTGCGCGGTGGGCACCGTATCCGAATCGTCGTAATAGATGCCGATCGAGGGCGCGCCAGGCACCGCGAGCCCGCGCGAGTAGGCGAGCGCGCTGACGCGGGCGAACGTTTCGCCGATGGCCTGGTAGTTGCCGCGATGCTCCATGGCGAGAAAGCGGCGTGAGGGCTGGGTTTCGATGCGTACGTCGATCATGATGGATGGCTCCTGTGGGGCAGCGAAGCGCGCGACCGCGTCGTCGATGCCGAAATGAACCCGACAGGCTGCCGGCGGGAAGGACAGCGGATCCGTGCGCGTGCGAAACCGCGACGGCGGCTCGCCGAAGTGGCCGCGGAACGCCCGCGTGAACGGCTCCGGCGCGTCGTAGCCGGCATCGAGCGCGATGTCGATGACCGGCCGCTCCGTCCAGCGCAGCTCGCCCGCGGCGCGCTCGAGCCGCAGCCGCCGCACGTGCGTGCTCAGCGACTCGCCGACGAGGCCGCTGAACACGCGGTGGAAGTGGAAGCGCGAGAAGTGCGCCTCCGCCGCCAGCCGCTCCGGGGTCAGCGGCTCGTCGAGGTGGTCCTGGACGAACCGCAGCACCCTGCGGATCCGGTCGAGGTAATCGTCACGTGTGGATCTCTTCATCGCTGCCCGCTCGTCTGTCGTGTTCGGTCAGACTGCAGTCTGCGGCGTCGCGCGGCGCGGCGCCTGACCGCGCGTGCGGAATTACGCGGGAAGATGGCCTCGGGGCTTCAGCCCCGTCCCTGCGACGGCCGGCGGCGCGTTCCTACCGGCGCGCGGCGGGTGTCAACGTCGTCTCGCGCCGCTCGGCGCCGCGCATGTAGACCACCTTCACCGGCTGGCCGATCTTCAACAGGTCGAGCGCGTAGGTGTAGTCGTAGATGTTGGTGATCGCCTGCCCGGAGATTTCGACGATCACGTCACCCTTCTGCAGCCCCGCCTGTTCCGCCGGTCCACCGCCCACGACGCCGCCGAGGAGCAGCCCTTTCACGGAGGCGGCGTAGTCGGGCACCGTGCCGGTGAAAATCCGCACGCCCGTGCGCGACGCGGTCTGCGCCGACTGCTCGACCTTGACGAATGCCGGCGCCGGATCGAGATCCATCACCCGCCGCGCGATGGCGGCGGCAAAGCCGGCCACGCGATCGAGGTCCTCGTAGGCGATCTTGTCGGCGGTGTCCGACGGCTTGTGGTAGTCGGTGTGCGCGCCGGTCGTGAACGACAGGCTCGGCACGCCCGCCAGGTTGAAGTTCATCACGTCGGTGGGCTGGAACGGATCCGGCTGCACGGTGAGGTCGAAGCCTGCCGCCACGTTGGCCCGCTCGAGAATCGGCGCCCAGGCCGTGCTGCTGCCGGTTGCCTGCACCACGAGCTTGTTGTCCTGCATGCGGCCGACCATGTCGAAGTTGAGATAGGCGGCGAGCTCGCCGATCGGCACCGGCGGCGCGGCAATGAACGCCGCCGATCCGAGCAAGCCGATCTCCTCGGCGCTCCAGAAGCCGACGAGCAGGTGGCGCCGCCGCATCGGCTGCTTCGCCATCGCGCCGGCGATCGCCAGCACCGCGGCCGAACCCGACGCGTTGTCGTCGGCGCCGAGATGGGCGCGTTTGGCGTCGTCCCCCGCCGCGAGCGAATCGCCGTGCGTGCTGCGCCCCAGGTGGTCGTAGTGCGCGCCGGCCGCCACCCACGGCCTGTCCACGCCAGTCACCGGCGAGGTGGCGGGCAAGTAGGCGACGACGTTGCGGCCGGTCCGCTTCTCACGCCTGACGGCCGCCTTGACGGTCATCTCGACGCCGGGCAGGGCGAAGCCGGCCACGTGAGGATTGCCGGTGTCGAGATCCTTCTGGACCTCGGTCAGCGGCTTGCCGCCGGCAAAGAGCGCGGCGGCGACGTCGCCGCTGATGCTGATCGCCGTGATCCCGGATCCGGCCAGGGCCGCGTCGAACGACATCGGCACCGTGAGCCCGGCATTGGGGGAGCGTGGGCCCGTGACGACCACCAGCGCCCTGGCGCCGCGCTGCCGCGCCGCCCTCGCCTTGTAGCGCAGGTCGGAGTAGCGCGCCAGGATGCCGCGCGTCTGCTGGTCGGCGTCCTCGGGGAAGTAGCGCAGCACCACCACGACCTTGTCCTTCACGTCGAGGGTCGCGAAGCTGTCGTAGCCGAATCCCTGTGACTCGGGCACGACGATGCCGTAGCCGGCGAACACCACCGCGCCGCTCACCTCGCCGTCGTCCGAAAACGAGAGCGCCTGCACCTCTTTGGTCGTCGAGAACGTCCTCGGTGCTGCCGTGCCGGCCGCGACCGACGCGCGCGAGCCGCCATCGCCCCCTCCGGCCGTGAATTCGAACGGCTGGAACATGTCTTTCCGCCCGGGCAGCGGGCGGGCGCCGAGACGTTTCAATTGCTCTGCGAGGTAGTCGCCGGCGGCGCGCTCGTCGCGCGAGCCGGCTTCGCGCCCGCCAAGCCGTTCGGACGCCAGCGTCTCGACGAAGGGACGTGTCGGCGGGGCAGCGGCCGGCGCTTGTGCAAAGACGGCCGGGTCTACAGACCCGGCCCCAGGTACCTGGAGCGATCCAGCCCCACCAATGAGGGTGACAGCGAGCAGGAAGCGGGCGGATGCACGCATGCGGTTACCTCGTGGGAGCGGCGCGCAGGGCCGCGAGCGCGCGTTCGTGATTCCACTGCGCCAGGAAGATCTGGCCCTCGCGCCCGCCGCCACGGCTCGAGGTCCAGGCCAGCTGGGTGCCGTCGGGTGAGGGCACCGGCAGGCCGTCGAAGCCGTCGGAATAGGTGACGCGGACGGGTTGCTTCTTGCCGTCGATATCGACCATGAACAGCTCGAAGTTCTCGAACCCGAGCTTGTTCGACGCGAAGATCACGTATTGCCCCGAGGGGTGAATGTAGGGCGCCCAGCTCATGGCGCCGAAGCTGGTGATCTGCCGCTGGTCGCTGCCGTCGAGATTCATCGTCCAGATGTCGGCGATGAGCCCGGCTTCGTCGAAGCGCCGCCAGATGATCCGTTTGCCGTCGGGCGAGAAGAACGGTCCGCCGTCGTAGCCGGTGACGTTGGTGAGGCGCTTCACGCCGCTTCCGTCCGCGTCGGCGCGCATGATGTAGATCTCGGCGAAGAAGCTCGGGTCGGTCTCGAGCTGCTTGCGCTCGGCGGCGGTGAGCTCGTGGTCGTACGCCTGCCGCGTGGACGAGAACGCGATCCACTGCCCGTCGGGCGAGTAGCTCGCCTCGGCGTCGTAGCCGCGCGCGTTGGTCAGGCGGCGATAGGTGCCCGTCTTCGCGCCGCGGACGTAGAGCTCCATCTCGGGGTCGTAGTCCCACGAGTAGCGGCGTTCCTGCCCCGACGCGCGGAACTTCAGCTCCTCGTCCTGGAACTGCTTCGAGCGCGGGTCGTGGTGCGTGGACGCGAACAGAATGTCGTTGGTCTCGGGGTTGATGAACGAACAGGTGGTCTTGCCCATGCCCGGCGACACACGCGCCACGTCGCCGGTGGCCATGTCCATCGTGTAGATCTGATAGAACGGGTTGCCCGGCTCCCGCTCGCTCTGGAACACGAGTCTCTTGCCGTCCTTCGACCAGTAGCCTTCGCCCGCGCGGCGCCCCTCGACGGTGAGGCGGCGCGGCCGAGTGAGGAAGTCACGCTCGGGTGAGGATGCCGGCGCTTGCGCCCACACCGCGGCGCCAGCGAGGCTCAGCAGGCACGTGCCCGCAACCAGGATTCGCATGCGGGCAAGAGTACTCCAGGGCGGCCGGGTCTAAAGACCCGGCCCCACGTACGTTTGTGTACGTGGCTGCGGGTCTTCAGACCCGCCGTCGTTATCGCGCCGCCGCCGCCTCGTAGGCGCGGCCAAATCTGTTCGCGAGGAAGCGGTCGAGCGGCACCTGTTCCTGGCGGATGAATCCGCCCGGCGGCAGCGCTCCTTGCACGAACAGATCGACCACCGCGCAGACGCCGCTGGCGGTCGTGATCTGGATGCCGGTCATCGGCATGCCGGCCCAGGTCTGCGCGTAGACCTTCCTTGCGAACGAGACCTGGGTGCGCACACCGTTGCGCAGGCCCGAGGCGGTGACGAACACCACCACGACATCCTGCTCGGTGGTGGGGATGGCCGTGCGCAGGATGTCCTTCATCACGTCGCGCTTGCCGGCCAGGCCGAAGTCCTGGAGCATCAGCTTGGCGATGTCGCGGTGGCCCGGATAGCGGATGGTCTTGTAGTCGAGATACTGCACCTGCCCCGCCAGCGTCTCGGCGAGCGTACCCAAGCCGCCAGAGGTGTTGAACGCTTCGTAGTTGACGCCGTCGAGCGCGAAGGTCTCGTAGCCCTCGAGCGGCGGCTGCTCGATGCGCGCGCCGTCCACGATCGCCTCACAGGGGTGGACATATTCGTTGATCAGGCCGTCCACCGACCACGTGAGGTTGTATTTGAGCGCGTTGGTCGGGTACTGCGGCAGCGCGCCGACCCGCATGTGCAGGCGTTC
>DATMDI010000428.1:0-2578 GCA_035557875.1 Vicinamibacterales bacterium | reverse complement strand
CCCCTGGCCGAAGGGGACATCGCCTCCGCGCAGGGCGACTACGAGACGCGCGAGCACCGGCGCGCGCCCGTCCATCGGCTAGGGGGCGGCGTTTCGGCTTCGGCGTCGGCGCCTAGTCCGCGGCGCGCGCCTCGACGGGATGCACGGTCATCAAACGGCTGGCGTCGAAGCCGTTCGCGCGAGCGATGTCCACTGCTGCCCTGAGGGCCGGTGACGGCAGCACGGGCGTGCGAGACAGGATCCACAGGTAGTTCCGATCCGGCGAGCCCACGACCGACCAGGAGTAGTCCGCGGCAAGACCGAGGATCCAGTAGTCACCCCAGACAAACGGCAGGAACGAGAGCGCGGCAGGTGCGAAGCGCACCTTCAGTTTGGCCGAGGTGCGGATGTCCACGACACGGGCAATCCCTTTGGCATCGATCGCGCCGTCCTCGGTTCGGCACCGGTTGAGGACTTCGAGGCGCCCGTCTGGCCGGATGGTGTACGTGGCGCGCACGTCGCCCACGCATCGACGCTGAAACCGGTTCGGAAACCGCGCCACTTCATGCCAGTCGCCGGCATAGCGCTGGAGATCGACGCTCGCCACGGTGCGAACCGCCGGCAGTTCCTGCCCGGACGCCGCCTGCCGCGGTCCCGCCAGACCGAGGGCCAGTACGGCGAGGCAGGCGATGCGATGGGCGCGGCTGGGCATCCGCGGAACACGTGCCTGCACCGTCCGATGCCGCTGCGCGAAGGTGCGCCTGAGGAACAGTCTGAGCGGGCCGTCGAAGAACGTGTGGGCCAGCACGCCGCCGCGCAGGCCGTACTCGACGCGATCTTCATAGAGCGACTCGCTCGTCCCGATGGCCTGCACACGATGCGTGTGCCGCCAGGTCTGGAATGGCCCGCGCACCTGCTCGTCGCAGAACTGCTTCCCGCGCACGTACCCGTAGTGTCTGGCCTCCCATCGGAAGCGGAGTGGGCCGAGCCCGATTGAGAGCGCGACGCGGCCGCCGTCGCGAATGCCGCCCGCCCGATGTTCGATGCGGACCAGGCGTCCAGGAGGCATCAACTGCTCCAGCGCCTCTGGCCGCTCGTGCCAGCGGAACACCGCCGCGGCTGGTGCCTTTACCACCGAGCGGTGAACGAACAGTCCGCGCGTGCCGGTATCTTCGCCGTGCTCGGCGAGCTGCGCGATCCGCCGCAAGAGGCCGCGAAAGATGAGGGCGTGGAACGGGAGCACCGCGTACCAGTAGGCACGTCCCAGGAGGCCCTTGGGGTCGAACCGTGCGGTCTGGGAGATGCGCGCGCGCCGGCCATCGTCGAGCGGCGTCACCTCGAACTCGAGCCAGCCACGCCCCGGCAGCTTCATGCCGGCGAGGAGGCGCATGCGGCCGTCGGGCTCGTAGACGTCCACCGTCCAGCCGTCGATGACGTCACCGACCGTGCACTGATCCGGATCGCGGCGCCGGCCGTCCATCCCGATCCCGCCCATCCACCGATCGATCCGGGCTCGCGTCTTCCACAGCGGGCCACCGTAGTACCAGCCGGTGCTGCCGCCGATGCGACGGATCGGTGCGAAGGCGCGCGCCGGCGGCGCGTTGACCTCCACCGCTCGTGTGTCCACCTTCCAGTGCGCGCCGGCGGTCTCGTTCATCGCCGCCGTCAGCGCCGCGTCGAGCGACATCGGCTCGATGGGGAAGGTCTCGCGCGCGGCGCAGGAGCGCACCACCGATCGGTTCCGGAGCCCTTCCACCAGCGCGCGGCCGACCCGCGCCTGGGCCGGGGTGACGAGCGCCAGCCACATCCCCGAGAGACGTGGACTGAGGACGGGCACCGGAAGGAGCAGGCGGCGAAGCCCGCGCAGCGTGGCATACCGTCGCATCAGATCGCCATACGACACGACTTCGGGACCGCCGATTTCGAACACCTGCCCGTCGGTGCCCGGCAAGACGTGCAGCGCGGCGCGCAAGTACGCGATCACGTCGTCGATCGCGATTGGCTGCGCCAGCGTCTCGACCCATCGCGGACAGATCATCACCGGCAGCCGTTCGACGAGCGCGCGCACGATCTCGAACGAGAGGCTGCCGCCGCCAATGACGATCGACGCACGAAACTCGATCACCGGGATGCCGCTCGCGCGCAGCGCGTCCCCTGTCTCGGCCCGGCTCTTGAGATGCGCCGAAAGTGAAGAGACGTCGTCAGCCAGGCCACCGAGGTAGACGATGCGGCGCACGCCGGCGCGGGCGGCGGCCCGGCCGAAGCTGGCCGCGGCGCGGCGATCCCGTTCCGCGAACTGCTTCCCGGCGCCCATCGAGTGCACCAGGTAGTACGCGGTCTCCACGCCGTCGAACGGGCCCACGAGCGAGGCTTCGTCGAGACAGTCGCCTTGGACGACCTCTGTCGTGCGCCGCGTGGCGGCCACCTCACCGGGCCGGCGCGCGAGGCACCGCACCGCCTGCCCTCCCTCTTCGAACGCTCGAAGGAGGCGGCCACCGACGTAGCCGGTCGCACCGGTGAGGAGGACCTCCACTTAGAGCCCCTTGGGCAGCATCACCGCATCGATCACGTGGATGACGCCGTTGCTGGCCGCGACGTC
>DATMDI010000427.1:0-5073 GCA_035557875.1 Vicinamibacterales bacterium | reverse complement strand
CGAGCGTCGCGAACAGCGCCTGCACGCTGCTGTGACGGCCGATGACGTTCTCGAAGCGGAAGCGCTCGTGCAGCTGCGCTTTCAGCGATGCGTTCTCTTCGCGCAGCCGCACCTGCTCCAGGCCGGTGCGCAGCACTCGTGAGAGCTGCGACAGCTGAAACGGCTTGATGAGGAAATCGGCCGCGCCGCGCCGGATGGCGCTCACCGCCTCCTCCACGCCGCCGAAGCCGGTGATCACCACCGCGCGAATCATGGGGTAGCGCGCCAGCGCCTCGTCGAGCACCGTCATGCCGTCGGCGTCGGGCAGCTTCAGATCGACCACGAGCCCGTCGTACGCGTATCCCTGCAGGCGCTCGATGGCGTCAGCGGCATCGGAGGCCTGGGCCGCGGCGAAGCCGCTGGCTTCGAGCGCTTCGACGATGGTGGCGCGGAGGTCGATGTCGTCTTCGACGACGAGCACAGTGGCGGGAGTGGGCTGCGTCATGGTTTTGACGTTTGCGAGCGTGCGAACTGTCGGAAACCCGTCGCCGGCTGGGTGTGGGCGGGTCGGAATTCCGGCACGATCAACGGCTCATGTTCTTGAAGGTCCTGGCTTTATCGCCGGACCGGCGACCGGGGGCGTCGAATCGCCGTCACCCGAGTGAGCAATGGGCGTGCCCGACGTGGCGCCGCAATACGCACCGCTGCCACCGTCGGACGGGCCAGCGGCCCGACTGTCGGCCCACCGTCCGCCGAAACGGTCTCCAACCCGGCGCAATTCCGCTGGCTGCACGCCGTTGCACGGGCATTCCGCTTGCGATGTGACTGGCACGCCGGGGCACCAGGTGCGTCGGCATCCAGGCCGCCGTCTGGAGCGGTGAAGGGAGAGTTGGACCGTGAACACGATTGACGATGCCGCGCTGATCGAAGCGCTCCGCCAGCAGATGACGAAGTCGGTCGCGCGCCAGGTGGCGGCGGCAGGCAACCTCGCCAACGTGGACACGCCCAACTACAAGGCCGTCGAGCCTTCTTTCGCCGACACCCTCAAGGGCCAACTGGCCGTGAAGGCCACCAGGCCGGGACACATCAATCCAAACGATGCCGCCAGGCCGCGCGTGCGCGAGATCCCGGACGCGGTGGCACGCCGCGACGGCAACACCGTGGAGATCGATCGCGAACTGCTGTCGATGTCGCGTGCCAGTGGCGACTTTGCCGCGGCGCAGACGGCGCTCGCCGCGAAGTTCAAGCTGGTGCGCTACGCGATCAGTGAAAGCAAGTAACTGATGGCGACCCTGAGTTCCGCTATCACGGCCGCCGCCAGCGCCCTCAGCGTCGAGCGGACGCGCATCGAGGCCGCCGTCTCGAACCTGGCCAACGCCGAGTCCACCCGATCGGCCAACGGCCAGCCGTATCGCCGCCGCGACGTCGTGCTGCGCGCCGAGCCGATCGACAGCTTCCAGACGGCGCTCGGCCGATCCGCGGCCACTGGGGTGAAGGTGGCCGCCATCGTGGAGGACCAGAGCGAGTTCCGGCGCCGCTACGAGCCGTCGCACCCAGACGCCGACAAGGACGGGTTCGTGTCGCTGCCGAACGTGGACGCGCCGCAGGAAATGGTGGACATGATCGGTGCCGCCCGCGCCAATCAGGCCAACCTCGCCGCCATTGGACTGATCAGGGAGATGGTCCAGAAGGCGCTCGAACTCGGAAGGGGTTAATCCATGCCGATCGATCCGCTCACGCTGACCAGCGCCGGGACGTCGATTACCGCGGCGCCCAAACCCGGCGTCGCCGCCAGCGGCTTCGAGAGCACGCTCTCGCGGCTCATCGACGGCATCGAACAGACCTCCGCCGATGCCAACGACAAGGTGACCGGCATGATGGAAAAGACCACCGACGTCCACGACGCGATGATCGCGCTGCAGCGCGAAGAGCTCACCCTGCAGCTCTCGATGCAGATCCGCAACAAGTTCGTGTCGGCGTACCAGGAAATCATGCGGATGCCCATCTAAATAGCGAACCGGCGTTCAGCCGGTTTGCCAGATACTGCGCGCGCTCCGCGTCTTTGGCGGGCTGCGCTTGAGGAACCCCCCGTTACATGGATCTCGAACAGCTCGCCGCCAAGCTACGCAGCCTCACCGCCCCGTTCACCACGGGTCAGCTGGCCACGCTCGCCGTCACGTTCGTCCTCGTGATCGGCGTCGTGATCGCGTCGGGCATGTGGCTGCAGAAGCCCTCTTACCGGCTGCTCCAGTCGGATCTCGATCCCGAGACGATGGGTCAGGTCGTCACACGCCTCAAGTCCATGAAGGTGCCCTACGAGCTCGACGAGGGCGGGCGGGGCATCCGCGTGCCGGCCAGCCGCATCGACGAGTTGCGGCTCGAGTTCGCGAGCAGCGGCGCCGAAACCGTGTTGCCCGGGTGGAAGCTGTTCGACGGTCAGGACTTCGGCATCACCGAGTTCGGCGAGAAGATCAAGTACCGCCGCGCCATGGAAGGTGAGATGGCGCGCACCATCGCGACGCTGTCGGAAGTGGCGAGCGCGCGCGTCCACATCGCCATGGGGAAAGAGGAGCTCTTCGGTGAATCGCGGCCGGCCACGGCCTCGGTGGTGCTGAAGCTGCGCGCCGGCCGCTCGCTGCCGGCGAACGCCATCAACGGCATCACCAACCTGGTCGCCGGCGCGGTGGACGGGATGAAAGCCGAGTCGGTGGTCGTGCTCGACAACTACGGCCGGCCGCTGACGCGGCCTCGCGCGGACGAGAACGATCCCGCCGGCGCCGCCTCGATGGAGCGGCAGCAGCGGCTCGAGCGCGAGTACGCGGCACGGGTCGTGGCGATGCTCGAACCGATCGTCGGCGCGGATCACGTGCGGGTCAATGTCGCGCTGGCCCTCAAGCGCGAGACGAAAGAGCAGACGCAGGAAACCTGGGACCCCGCCACCACGGTGGTGCGGAGCCAGCAGACCACCAGCGAGACGATGAACAACGGCGCCTCGGCGATTGCCACGCCGCCGCCGGGCGTCGTGCCCGGCACCGCCGGGGCGCGCTCCAACATGCCGGCCCCCGCCCCAGACGGGGGGAACGGCTCCACGCCGCTCACCGCGGCGCCGGGGCCGACGTCGCAGCGCACCAGCGAAACGCGCAACAACGAAATCGGCGTCACCAAGACTCACACCATCCAGCCGGCGGGAGAGATCGAGCGGCTGTCGGTGGCGGTGATCGTGGACGACGACCAGACGATCAAGAGCGCGAACGGCACCACGTCCGTCACCCGCACCAAGCGCACGTCCGAGGAGCTGAAGAAGTTCGAGAACCTGGTCAGCTCGTCGGTCGGGTTCAATGCCGAGCGCGGCGACCGCGTCACGGTGGAGAACGTCGCCTTCGACGAACAGCTGGCCGAGGAAGTGCAAGCGCCTGGAGTACTGGTGCGCTACCAGCCGCAGATCGAGGAGTCCGCACGCATCATCGGGCTGCTCCTGGTCGTCGTCCTGGCGTTTCTCTTCGTCGTCCGGCCGTTGATGCGGAGAGTCTCACCCGGCGGCGACACCGCCAGCGACGTCGCCGTGGGCACGCGCGTGGGCGCGAACCGCCCGCGCACGGTGGCCGAGCTCGAGGGCGAGATCGAGGCGCAGCTCGACGCCGCCGCGACCCAGGGTGACCGCCGCCTGCCGGTGCTGACCAAGCGCGTCGCCGAGTTCACGGCGAAGGAACCCGAGCACGTGGCCAAGGTGCTGCGGAGCTGGATGAAGGAAGAGGGGATGGTGCGCTGACGTGAACATCCAGACCACGATGTCGGGGCTGCGGAAGGCCGCGATCGTCGCGCTCATGATCGGCGAGGACGCCTCCGCCAGCATCTTCAAGCACCTGTCGGAGGACGAGATCGAGACGCTGCTCAGCGAGATGGCGGCCCTGGGCCGCATCTCGACCAAGCTGGGTGAGCAGGTGCTCGAGGAGTTCCACCAGACCTCGATCGCCGCCGAACACGTCGCGCGCGGCGACCTCGAGTTCGCGAAGCGCGTACTGATCAAGAGCTTCGGGCCCGAAACCGCGCGAAAGATGATCGACCGCGTGATGCGGGCGTTCCAGTCCAACGCCGGCTTTGCCTCGCTCGAACGCGCCGATCCGCAGCAGCTGTCGAAGTTCATTCTCGGCGAGCACCCGCAGACGATCGCCCTCATCCTGGCGCACCTGCAGCCGGCCAACGCGGCCCAGCTCGCGACACTGCTGCCCGAGGAACTGCGGGTCGAAGTGCTCACCCGCATGGCGAGCCTCGAAGACATCTCGCCCGACGTGGTGTCGCGGATTTCCAGCGTGATCGAACTGCGCCTCAAGGCGCTGGGCGGCCCGTCGCGCGAGCAGCACGGTGGCGTACGCGCGGTGGCCGAGCTGTTCAACCGGCTCGAGCGTACCGTCAGCACTCCGGTGCTCGAGTCGATCGAAGAGCAGCGTCCCGAGCTGGCGGTGTCGATCCGCAATCTGATGTTCGTGTTCGACGATCTGCTCCACGTCGACGACAACGGCATGCGCGAGATCATCCAGCGCGCCGACAAGAAGGGGCTCACGATCGCGCTCAAGGGCGCGAGCGACGAGATCCGGCAGCGCTTCTTCACCAACATGTCCAAGCGCGCCGGCGAGATGCTCAAGGAAGAGATGGATGTCCTCGGTGCCGTCCGGTTGCGCGACGTCGAAAAGGCGCAGCAGGAAGTGGTCTCGATTGCGCGCAAGCTCGAGGAAGAGGGGCTGATTTCGACCGGCGCCGCCGCCGGAGAAGCCTATGTCGTCTAGAGCCCGCCGCCTGACCGTCGCCACGGCGACGTCGGTGACACCCTGGATCGAAGCGATTACCGACGGCTCAGTGCCAGCCAGTGGCCGGCGCGCGGCCTCGATCGTGAGCGGCGGCGCCGTGCCGGCGGCCGCGGCTCTGGTCCAGGCACCAGGCCAGGCGCCCGTCTCCGGGTCGCAGACCCAGGAGCGCGAGATCTTCGCCAAGGGCTTTGCCGAGGGGGAGCGCGCGGGCGCGGCGGCAGCGCAGGCGCAGAGCGCGGCGCTGGTAAAGGAGCTGGCCCGCTCGCTCGAAGACCTGACGCGTGTGCGC
>DATMDI010000426.1:0-10064 GCA_035557875.1 Vicinamibacterales bacterium | reverse complement strand
GCTGGCCGGCTTCGAAGTGAGCGATCAGGATCTGCCGGCCTTCCGCGCGTTCCTCGACGATCTCGGCTATCCGTTCACGCCCGAGAGCGACAACCCGGCCTACCGTTTCTTTCTCGGCTGATATCGACCTCGCTGTCGGGGAAGGCG
This sequence comes from Vicinamibacterales bacterium, assembly GCA_035557875.1. Lineage (GTDB taxonomy): Bacteria > Acidobacteriota > Vicinamibacteria > Vicinamibacterales > UBA2999 > DASYRM01. The sequence continues at coordinate 9,917 of DATMDI010000426.1, read as the reverse complement.
GGTAGGGCGGGTGGGGTGGGCGGGGCGGGTGGGGACGACAACTTGGTCTAGCGTTTCCCGGTGCGTGATGCTCTTACCCGCCTCAGAGGCGCCGAAGGCGCCGACCCCACTCGCCCTACTCGCCTGACCGACATGGATCACGAAACTTTCATGCGCCTGGCGCTCGAGCAGGCACGCTTCGGCCTGGTGGCCGGCGAGGTGCCGATCGGGGCCGTGGTCGTGGATGGCGGCACTGTCATCGCGTCCGCGTTCAACCAGCCCATCAGCGCTGTCGATCCCACCGCGCACGCCGAAGTCGTGGCGCTGCGCGCGGCGGCCAGAGCGCTTGGCAACTATCGCCTCGTCGGCGCCACGCTGTACGTGACGGTCGAGCCGTGCATGATGTGCGTCGGCGCGCTCTCGCACGCCCGCGTGGCCGAGGTGGTGTTCGGCGCGCCCGAGCCGCGCATGGGGTCGCTGGTGTCCACTTTGCAAGGACTGGAATCCGCGGGCCTCCACCACCGCTTCGAGGTCACTGCGGGTGTCCTCGAGGCGGAGTGCCGCCAGCTGATTCAGGAGTTCTTTCGAGCGCGACGCTGATGCGATTTCTGCGGACAGCCCTCACGGTTCTCGTGCTCGTCGTGCTGTCGACGGGCGTGTCCGCGCAGCGGCTCGCGTCGTCCCCCTCGTCACACCGCTCCGCCCAGGCGCCCATCGCCAGCGCGGTGAGCGTGCAGGCGCTGTCGAAACTGCAACTCGACCGCACGGCCCGGGCGCAGGAGCAGCGCCAGGCGCCGCCCGATCGCCGTCGGGGACCGGGCCGCATCGTGGCCGGCGCGGCGGTGGGTGCAACTGCCGGGTTCTTCGCCGGCGGATACCTCGGCGCCTGGATCAGCGGCGACTGCGGCGGCTGCGACGATCCAGGCCTCATGGGGGCTGTGATCGGCGCGCCGATCGGCGCCGTCGCCGGCGGGATTCTCGGCGGCAAATTCCTCTTCTAGCAGGCTGCGAGCCCGTCCCGTTCGGGCCGCGTGGCGGCGCGTCCGCTATGATTCGACCGCCGTGGCCGCCGTGCGCATCCGCCTGTTGCTCTGCCTGCTGTTGGCATCCGTCGGATGCGCTCCTGACGCGACGAAACCCCCGGCGGCGCCGGCCACCGCACCTGCGCCGTTCGACCTCGAGGAGCTCACCATCGCGGAGCTGCAGCAGCGGCTGACCTCGGGGCGCGACAGCTCTCGCTCGCTGGCCGAGAAGTATCTCGCCCGAATCGCGTCGATCGATCGCGCAGGGCCGGCGCTCAAGAGCGTGATCGAAGTCAATCCCGACGCGCTCGCCGAGGCCGACCGTCTCGACGCGGAGCGGAAGGTCAACAAAGTGCGCGGGCCGCTGCACGGCATCCCGGTTCTGCTCAAAGACAACATCGCGACCGCCGATCGCATGCAGACCACGGCCGGATCGCTGGCGCTGGCCGGTGTGACCGCACCGCGAGACGCGTTCGTGGTCGCCCGCCTCCGAGCCGCCGGTGTGCTGCTGCTCGGCAAGACCAACCTGTCCGAATGGGCCAACTTCCGCGACCGCCATTCAGTCTCCGGCTGGACGGCCCGTGGCGGACAGACGAAGAATCCGTACGCGCTCGATCGCTCGCCATCCGGTTCGAGCTCGGGCTCCGGCGCCGCCACCGCCGCAAATCTGGCCGCCGCCGCGATCGGCACCGAGACCGACGGCTCGATCGTCTCGCCAGCGAGCGTCATGGCGCTCGTCGGGATCAAGCCGACTCACGGCTTGCTGAGCCGGACCGGCATCGTGCCGATTTCGTCCTCGCAGGACACGCCTGGCCCGATGGCCCGGACGGTCACCGATGCCGCGCTTCTGCTCGGCGCGATGGTCGGAGCCGATCGCGAGGATGCGGCCACCGCAGACAGCGAGTCACGCGGGCTGCGCGACTACTCGACGTCGCTTGACGCCGGTGGCCTCAAGGGGGCGCGGATCGGCGTCGTGCGCGATCGCCTGTTCGGTTACAGCGCCGCCGCCGATCGGCTCGCGGAAGCGGCGATTGCCACGATGAAAGAGCAGGGCGCCGTCATCGTCGATCCGGCCGACATCGCCACCCTCGGCAGCTTCGAACAGGACGAGATGGCCGTGATGCTGTACGAATTCGGGCCGAGCCTGAAGCAATACTTCGCGTGGCTCGGGCCGGCGGCGCCGGTCCACTCGCTCGAAGACGTGATCGCTTTCAACGAGAGCCACCGGGACCAGGAGATGCCGTTCTTCGGGCAGGACCTGATGACGACGGCGGCAAAGCAGGGACCGTTGACGTCGAAAGATTACCAACGGCGATTGGCGCGCTACCGCCGGCAGGCGATCGACGGCATCGACACCGTGATGACCAGGCACCGGCTCGATGCGCTGGTGGCGCCGACCGGCAGCCCGGCCTGGCTGATCGATCTGGTCCACGGCGACCGCTTCCCGGCCGACGAGTCTGCCCCGTCCACGGTGACGTCGGTGGCGGGCTACCCGCAAGTCACGGTCCCGATGGGCATGTACAAAGGATTGCCGGTCGGAATCTCGTTCTTCGGCAGGGCCTGGAGCGAGCCGAAGCTGATCGCGCTCGCCTACGCCTACGAACAGGCGACGAAGCACAGGCGGCCGCCGGCGTTCGTGCCCACCGTCAAGCTCGATTGACCGTGTGCCCCGTTGACCTACCTCGGTTGGGGGTCGCTTCGGACCCGTCTCCGCCGTAGAGTAGTGCCCACACTGGAGGTGGAGTCCGTGCGCCGATTTCTGTTGCTGGTCGTGGCGGTGCTGATGCCGTCGTTCGCGTTCTCGCAGACGCCCGAGGCGGGCCGTCAGGTGTTCGCCACCCGCTGCGCCGCCTGTCACGGCACCGAAGGCGCCGGCGGCGAGCTCGGTCCGTCGATCGTGGCGCGCATCCCGACGCGCTCGGATCAGGATCTCGAGGCGGTCATCAAGGACGGTCTGCCTGGCGCCGGCATGCCGGCGTTTGCGAGCCTGTCACGCACTGAAGTCACCGATCTCATCGCGCATCTCCGCACGCTGCGGCCGCGGGCCGGCGGCCCCAAGCGCGCGGATGTCGCGTTGACCGACGGCCGCAAGCTGGCCGGCACGGTGCTCAATCAGAGCAGCGGCGAGATGCAGCTCCTCGGCGACGACCGCAAGGTGCACCTGCTGCGCGAGAGCGGCGGCAAGTACCGCGAGGTGACGTCGCAGACCGATTGGCCCACCTACAACGGCCACCCGAACGGCAACCGCTACAGCCCGCTCACGCAGATTACCGCGGCGAACGCGTCGCGTCTGACGCCCAAGTGGATCTTCAGCCTGCCGAACGCGTCGCAGCTGCAGGTGACGCCGGTCGTGGTGGACGGCGTGATGTATGTGGTCCAGGCCAACGACTTCTATGCGCTCGACGCCGGCAGCGGCCGCCAGATCTGGAACTATCGCCGGCCGCGCACCCGCGGCCTGATCGGCGTGTCGGCGCGCGGCGTCAACCGCGGCGTGGCCGTCGCCGGCGACCGCGTGTTCGTGGCCACCGATCACGCCCATCTCATCGCCCTGAACCGGGCGACCGGCGCGCTGCTCTGGGAAACCGAGATGGCGGACTGGAAGCAGAACTACAACGCCACCGGCGCGCCGATGACCGTGGACAACCTGGTGATCTCGGGCATCGCCGGCGGCGACGACGGCATCCGCGGCTTCGTGGCCGCCTACGACCAGACCACCGGGAAAGAGGTGTGGCGCTTCTGGGCCGTGCCGAAGCGCGGCGAACCTGGATCAGAGACGTGGAAGGGCAACGCCATCGACCATCCCGGCGCGGGCACCTGGATGACCGGCAGCTACGACCCGGCCCTCGGCATCCTCTACTGGGCGATGGGCAATCCCGGCCCCGACATGATTGGCGACGACCGGCTGGGCGACAACCTCTATACGGATTCGGTGGTGGCGCTCGACCCCAAGACCGGGCAGCGCAAGTGGCACTTCCAGTTCACGCCGCACGACGTGCACGACTACGACGCGCAGCAGCCGCTGGTGCTGGTGGACGCGCAGTGGAAGGGGCAGCCGCGCAAGCTCCTGCTGCAGGCCAACCGCAACGGCTTCTTCTACGTGCTCGACCGTGTCACCGGCGAGTATCTGCAGGGCACGCCGTACGTGAAGCAGATCACCTGGGCCTCCGGGCTCGATGCCAAGGGCCGGCCCATTGTGATACCCAACATGGAGCCGACCCGCGAGGGCAAGCGCGTATGCCCGTCGCTCGAGGGCGCGTCCAACTGGTACTCGGCGTCCTACAGTCCGCGCACCGGGTTCTACTACGCGCAGACCAACGACCGCTGCGGCATCTTCACGCGCGTGGACCAGCCCTTCGAGGTGGGCAAGGGCTTCATGGGCGGCACGTTCGGCCCGGCGCCCGAGGCGGCGCAGCGCGTGCTGCGAGCGATCGATCCGCAGACCGGCAAGGTCGCGTGGGAGCTGCCGCAGTTCGGCAACGTGGACTCGTGGGGCGGCGTGCTCAGCACGGCTGGCGACGTCGTGATCTTCGCCGACGACAGCGGCGCGCTGGCCGCGGCGGACGCGAAAACCGGCAAGGCGCTGTGGAGCTTCCAGACCAGCCAGGTCTGGAAGTCGTCGCCGATGACCTACGTCTTCGACAACCGCCAGTACATCGCGGTGGCCTCCGGCCCCAGCATCCTCGCCTTCGGCCTTCCGTAATCACATGTGGGGGCCGCCTTCAGGCGGCCCGCTTCGTACGTGGGCCCGGGTCTTCAGACCCGGGCAACAGAATCGGCTCCCGTCGCGCGTGACAGGGTTCGTCGCTTCGCCGGCCCGTCCTCGCCGAGGGGTCTGCTCAGACGTACAAGCAGGCCGGCTTCGGACGACCCTGCCACGCACGCCGGTCGCTGGGGGCTCGTGGCTCGTACGTGGGGGCCGGCTTTAGCCGGCCCGACCATGGGCCGCCTGAAGGCGGCCCCCACGTACACGAGGAAACGCTCTACAGACCGACTGCCGCGTGCGCGTGGGGCGACTGATACGAGCCCACCGGCGGGCGGAACGCAATCGACAGCCGGTTCCAGCTGTTGATGGCGACGAGCGCGAACGTCAGCGCGACCAGTTCGGCCTCGGTGAAGTGCGGCTTCACCGCCTCGTATACCGCGTCGGGCACGTGGTCCACCGACACGAGCGTCACCGCCTCGGCCCACTCGAGCGCCGCGCGCTCGCGGTCGGAGTAAAACGGCGCCTCGCGCCAGGCGTTGAGCGCGTAGAGGCGCTGTTCGGTCTCGCCGAGTGCCCGCGCGTCCTTGGTGTGCATGTCGATGCAGTACGCGCAGCCGTTGATCTGCGAGGCGCGGAGCTTCACGAGCTCGAGCGTCGAGTGCTCGAGGCCGCTCGTCTCCACCTCGCGCTGCAGCGCGAGCATCGCCTTGCCAAGGCCGGTCTTGATGTAGGTGGTCGGATCGACTCGGGGTGTCATGATGGTGTTCCTCCTCGGGGGTCTCTGAAGCGAAGACGCACGACCGCGGCGCGTGTGACAGCCCCGCCCTACATCGTCGATGGCATGGTGGCCGGCAGCTTGTCGGGGTTGACGATCGCATACGCGCGCGTGATGCGGTCGCCGTCGATGACCATCGAGATCGCGGCGGCCACCCGATCGTTGAGACGCACGAGCAATCCGGTTTCGCCGTTTACGGTTCCGAGGTGGAGCGTGACCCCCTCACGGCTGAAGCGGCGTTGCAGGCCGAGCAGCAGCTTGAGGATGGCGTCGGCACCCTCGATCGGGTGCGGCACGGCTGCGGTCTTGCCGCCACCGTCGGCCGTCCACGTCGCGTCAGGCGCGAACAGCCGGGCGAGCGCCTGCTCGTCGCGCGCTTCCATCGCCGCCACGAACGTCTTCAGCAGGCGCACCCGAGCCGCCTCGCTGGCGTGAAAACGCGGCTGATCGTCGCGCACCCGGCCGCGGGCGCGGTGCACAATCTGCCGAGACGCCGCCTCGCTCTTACCAAGCAGCCTGGCAATCTCGGTATATCCGCAGTCGAAGACGTCGTGCAGCAGGAACGCGGCGCGCTCTTCCGGCGCGAGCCGTTCGAGCAGAACCATGAACGCCACCGAGAGGTCCGACGCCAGCTCGGCCTCACGGTCGGGTGGCTCCGGGGCGATCAGCGGCTCCGGCAGCCAGGGCCCGGTGTAGGCCTCACGCTCCACTTTCAGCGCCCGCAGGCGGTCGATTGCGAGCCGGGTGGCGGTCGTGACGAGCCATGCTTCCGCATTGCGAACCGTGTCCGCCTCGGTCTGGTGCCAGCGCACGTACGCCTCCTGCACGATGTCCTCGGCATCCGCGCGAGAGCCGAGCATGCGGTAGGCAAGGCCGAAGAGCCGAGGCCTGACCGATTCGAAGGCAGCAGAGGATCCCATCTTGCAACACAGACGAGTGGAGCTGTCCGATTGTGACAGCACCGCCAGATCTCGCCGGCCGAGCTTGTCGGATTGGCTGAGTCACAAAACCATGGGACTGCGCGTGTCGAACCGGCGGGAGTGTCAATTAGCATCGGGTGGACTGACGCCACCGACGCCACCGTCGCCGCGCAGCGCCTGGCTCGCCTGCGTGCCGGGCGAGCAGAGAGCGTTTTTTCTATGACCGGGGACCCCAACGCCACCAGCGGCGAAGCGCGGTATCGCGCCTTCATTGCCAACAGCTCGGAGGGCGTCTGGCGCCTCGAACTTCAGCCGCCCATCGACACCGGTCTTCCGGTCGATCAACAGGTCGAGCTTGCCTACGGCGCCGGCCGATTCGCGGAATGCAATCCCGCGATGGCCCGCATGCATGGACTCGCATCTAGCGAGGACCTGGTGGGCAAATCGCTGCATATCCTGCTGCCCCCGGAAGATCCCGAGTCCCGCGCCTTTCTGGCGTCGATCGTTCACGGCGGCTATCGCGTGGCCGAGGTCGAGTCCACCGGCGAGGATGCGCACGGCGTGCGGCGCTATTTCGCCAACAGCCTGACCGGCGTCGTCGAGAACGGCTGCCTGGTGCGCGTGTGGGGGACCCAGCGCGACATCACCGCGCAGAAGCGCGCCGAGCTGGCGTTGCGCGACAGCGAAGACCGGCTCCGTGAGGCCGCCGAGTCGCTGCGGCGCGAATACCAGGAGTGCGCGTATCTGGCCGCCATCGTCGATTCATCCGACGACGCCATCATCTCGAAGGATCTCGACGGGATCGTGCGCTCGTGCAACGCCGCCGCGGAGCGGCTGTTCGGCTACACCGCGTCGGAGCTGATCGGACAGCCGATTCGCGTCCTCATCCCGCCCGATCGTCAACAGGAGGAAGACACGATCATCAGCCGCATTCGCAGCGGCCACCGCATCGATCACTTCCAGACGGTGCGGCGGGCGAAGGACGGGCACCTGGTGGAGGTATCGCTGACCGTGTCGCCGGTGCGCGACGCGTCGGGCCGGATCGTCGGCGCCTCGAAGATCGTGCGCGACATCAGCGGCCCGAAACGGGCCGCCGTCGAGCGGGACCGCCTGCTCGAAGCGGAACGCGCCGCCCGCGCCGAAGCCGAGCGCGCGAGCCGGGTGAAGGACGACTTCGTCGCGATGGTGTCGCACGAGCTGCGCACGCCGCTGAACGCCATTCTCGGCTGGACCCAGCTGATGGCCCGCAGCAGCCGCGACCACGAGCTCGTGGAGCGCGGCCTCGACGTGGTGGCGCGCAACACCCGCTTGCAGGCGCAGCTGATCTCCGATCTGCTCGACATCAGCCGCATCGTCGCCGGCAAGCTCAGTCTCGACATGGACAGCCTCGACCTCGGGTCGATCGTGAGCGGCGCCGTCGAGACCATCGAGAGCGAGGCCAAGGCCAAGGGCGTGGCGCTCGAGACGTCGATCGAGGAGACGCCGACCATCGTCGTCGGCGACTCGGCCCGGCTGCAGCAGGTGGTGTGGAACCTGCTGTCGAACGCCATCAAGTTCACGCCGCGCGGCGGCCACGTGCAGATCACGCTGCGTCACGTCGGCGAGCGCGCCGAGATCGTGGTGGCCGACAACGGCGCCGGTATCCGGCCCGAGTTCCTGCCGCACGTGTTCGACCGGTTTCACCAGGCCGACCGGTCGATCACCCGCCGCTTCGGCGGTCTCGGTCTCGGGCTCTCGATCGTGAAGCACCTCGTGGACGTGCACGGCGGCTCGGTGCTGGCCGAGAGCCCGGGCGACGGGCAGGGCGCCACCTTCACCATCTCGCTGCCGGCCATCGCCTCGCTTGGGTCGCTCGACCGGCCGAAGCGGCCCACGCAGGGCGAAGCCGAGGACACGTCGCTGCTCGACGCGATCCGGGTGCTGGTGGTGGAGGACGAGCCCGACACGCTGGATTTCCTGACGCGCCTGCTCGAAGGGCAGGGCGCCATCGTGCTGCCCGCCTCCACCGCGCGCGAGGCGCTGTCGATCGTGCGCGGCGAATCGCCGGACGTGGTGATCAGCGACATCGGCCTGCCCGAGATGGACGGCTACGACTTCATCCAGCGCGTGCGCCACGGCGATACGCCGTCGCACAACATTCCGGCTATCGCCCTGACTGCCTATGCGCGCACCGAAGACCGCATGCGAGCGCTCCGGGCCGGATTCCAGGCGCATATGGCCAAGCCCGTGGAGCCCGCCGAGCTCATCGCCACCGTCGCCAGCTTCGTCGAGCTGACCGGCGCCGAACGCCGCGACCCGTAGGAGCACGTGGCTGCGGGCCTTCAGGCCCGCCTCGTCGCTCCGGGCCGCCTGAGCCGTAGGGCGGGGCTTCAGCCCCGCCTCGTCGTGGGGGCCTCGTCGTGGGGGCCGCCTTCAGGCGGCCCGCCTTATTTCGGCACCCCCTTCACCGCCGCGCGCCCAGCTCCTTCCACAGGTCACCGATCCGCGCCACCCGCTCCGGCAGGTTGCGCAGCGTGAACGTCTGCGGCAGCACCTCGCCGCGCTCCACTTCCTCCCACGTGCACGGCGCCGAGACCGGCGCGCCCGGCCTGGCCCGCACCGTGTAGGCCGCCGCGAAAGTGGCGCCCTGGCGGTTGCGCCCGGTGTCGATCAGGATCCGGCCGCCCCGATCCGCCTTGCTGAACTCGAGCGTCAGCTGCTTCGGCATGCGCTGCACCAGCACCGCCGCCACCGAATCCGCGAACGTCGAGGACGCGCCGAACGTCGAACCCGCCTTGAGCTTGGTGGCGACGTGAAAGCCCTTCGAGCCCGACGTCTTGATCCAGCTCGTGACGCCGTGCTCGAGCAGCAGGTCGCGCAGCGCGAGCACCGCCTCGCGCAGCACCTCCGGCTCGTCGCGCGACGGGTCGAGGTCGAACACGCAGATGTCCGGCTTGTCGATGCGCGGCGCCCGTGACGGCCACACGTGCATCGTGATCGTGTTCTGGTTCGCGAGCCACTGCAGCGAGCGGCGATCGTTGGCGAGCGCGTAGTGCACCGTGCCGTCCTTCTTCGGCGCCTCCACGCGTTGCAGCCACGCGGGAAAGCCTTTCACCACGTCCTTCTGCAGGAAGCCTTTGCTGCCGATGCCGGCGGGGAAGCGCTCCATCGTGATCGGCCGGTTGCGGAGGTGGGGGAGCATCACGTCCGCCACCGCGTCGTAGTACGCAGCGAGTTGGCTCTTCGTGATCCCGTCGTCCGGAAAGAGGATCTTCTCCGGGTGCGTGATCGTGACCGTTTGTAGGGCCGGGGCTTTAGCCCCGCCGGTCCGTGGCCGCGGCTGTCTCGTACGTGGTTGCGGGTCTTCAGACCCGCCCGAAGGTGGCTGGGGCCTCGGCTGTCTCGTACGTGGCTGCAGGTCTTTAGACCTGCCCACCCGCTCTTTAGCCCCGGCCATCTTTCCGCCCCTGCTCACGAACCACTTCCCGCGCCGCCTTGTCCGAACGCAGGCCGAGCAGACGGGGATGCCGCAACTTGCC
>DATMDI010000425.1:0-8051 GCA_035557875.1 Vicinamibacterales bacterium | reverse complement strand
TATTACGCGCTGGCGTTCGAGACCGTCTGCGCCGCCGCGGCGTTCCTGGCCGCGGCGCGAGCCGAGCATGTGCGGGTGCCGGGCTGAATCGCCGACTCGCCGCGGCTACACGGGCTCGCCGGCCTTGACGCCGATCGCCTTGCCGCCGCCCATTTCGTCGAGGCGGCCGCGCCCTGCTTCCACGAGTAGCAGCTGGCCCGTCGAATGGAGGTGCCAGTTGGTCCGCGCGTCCGCCTCGAAGCGGATGCGCGACGCCTCGATTCGTGCAGGGCGTTGTATATCCGCTCCGGCGGGGAGGCCACCGCCGTCACGGGGCTAAGGGCTTGAACCCGAATAGGATTGTCACCTTGGCCGCCGATGCATCCCGCCGGGCTGCGTTGCTCGTCGCTTACATACGCCCGGTATGCGCGCTCCTCGCGCCTTGCCGGGCGGGCGCCTCGACGTCCAAGCTGACAACCCTATTCCGGTTCGAGCCCTAACCCGAACGGGGCATGTGCCCGCGAGGCCGGACTCGGGCACACTGTGCGGTGCGAACTCGCGCGGGTCCACCGTTTGGGAGCCGTGGCGGCACAGGAGAGAGTCATGCGTGACCGAATCGTGACGTGCATCGTGTTGGGCGTGGCCCTTTCGACCGCGGTCGTATCCGGCGGTCAGTCGAAGGGCTCGTCGGGTTGGTCCGTGCCGCGGACGCCCGATGGCCGTCCCGATCTCCAGGGCGTGTGGGCCAATAACGGGATGACGCCCCTCGAGCGTCCGAAGCAGTGGGCCGGGCGCACCACCCTCACGGACGCCGAGCTCGCGGACCTGAAGCGGCGCGTGCAGGGGCTGCAGGACGGCGGTGACGCGTTCTTCGCCGACGAGCTGATTCTCACGGCGCTCGAAGGCAAGGAGAAGTTCAAGTCCGCCGACACGCAGACCGGCAACTACGATCAGAGCTGGTTGTCGGACCGCGTCTTCGACCACCGCACGTCGCTCATCATCGATCCGCCCGATGGCCGCGTTCCGCCACTTGCGGCGGGAGCGGCGGAGCGGGCGCGCGCGCAGGCGGCGGCGCGTCGGGGGAGGGGCCCGGCCGACGCGCCCGATGACCTGTCGCTCGGCACCCGCTGCATCACATTCGGCACGCCCAACCTCCGGGCCGGCTATCAGAGCTACTTCGAGATCACGCAGGGGCCCGACGCGATCGGTCTGCGCACCGAGATGATTCACGACCACCGCGTCTTCCCGATCGGAGCCGGGCCGCACATTTCTCCGGTCATCGCCCAGTACCACGGCGACTCCCGCGCCCGCTGGGACGGCGACACGCTGGTGGTCGAAACGAAGAACTACATGCCGAACTCGACCCGGCTCGGGGCGAGCGAGAAGCTCCGCACGGTAGAGAAGTTCCGCCGCGTGGCCAACGACACACTCGAGTACTACGTGACGATCGACGATCCGGCGGTCTGGACGAAGCCGTGGACGTTGATGATTCCGCTCAAGCAGACCGGCGAGGCGTTGTTCGAGTTCGCCTGTCACGAAGGGAACTACGGAATGCGCGCCATCCTGAGCGGCGCGCGGGCGCAGGAAAAGGCCGAGTCCGGCAGTCGCTGACACGTGCCGCGGGGTGTAAACTCCGCGGCATGAAACAGAAGCCGGCCGTCGCGCTGTACGTCGCCGCCGCATTCCTCTGCGTTACGACCCTCGCAGCGCAGCGTGCCGCCGCACCTGTTCACGCCGGCCGCCTGTCTGCGGCGGGCACCGCCGCGCTGGCGCAGCAGCTCACCGAATCCGTGCGGCGCGGCGACGCGCCTGGCGTTGCGGCACTGGTCGTGGACCGCGAAGGGGTGCTGTTCGAGGGCGCCGCGGGTCAACTCGACATCGCCAGGGGCACGCCGATGCCGGCGAATGCGATCTTCTCGATCGCGTCGATGACGAAGCCGGTGACGTCGGTGGCCATCATGATGCTGATGGAGGCCGGCAAGCTGCGGCTCGACGATCCGGTGTCGAAGTACCTCGACGGCTACGACAAGCTTCAGGTGATCAGCACGTTCAACGACAAGGACGCGAGCTACACCACGCGGCCGGCGCGGAAGACGATGACGATCCGTCACCTGCTGGCCCACACCTCCGGCATCGGCTACTCGTTCACCAACCCGATCGAGTTCGCGCTGGTGAACAAGACCCGGAAGGGCGAATGGGAGCTGCCGCTGCTCGATGAGCCTGGCGACAAGTGGAACTACAGCGCCAGCACCCGCGTGCTCGGCTTCATCGTCGAGAAGGTGACCGGCGCGTCGCTCGAACGCTGGTACCAGGAGCATCTCTTCGGCCCGCTCGGCATGGTCGACACGTCGTACGCCGTGGTGCCCGGTAAGCAGGCGCGCGTCCCGACGCAGTACACGCGGTTCACCGGCACGATGGCGCCGCTGCCCGTGCAGCCGATTCCGTCGGCGCCCACGCCGCCCATCCGCGGCGACGGCGGCCTCTATTCGACCGTCCAGGACTACGGCCGGTTCGTGCGGATGCTGCTCAACGACGGTGCGCTCGGCTCGGTGCGCATCCTCAGCCCGGCGTCGGTGAAGATGATGGGCGAGAACCAGATCGGCGCCATCTTCGTCGAGCGCCAGCCCGACGCGAACAAGGAGCGCACGAGACCCTTCCCGCTCGGCGCCGGCAAGGACAAGTTCGGCCTGGGCTTCCAGATTGCGGCGAACGATCCGGCGGTGAAGGGGTACCGCAGCCCGGGCAGCCTGAGCTGGGCCGGGATCTTCAACACCGAGTTCTGGGTCGATCCGGTGCGGCACATCGGCGGCGTGCACATGATGCAGCTGCTGCCGTTCTACGACGACGGGGCGATTCGCGCCCTGCGCGGATTCGAGGAAACGGTCTACACGCACGTGCAGTGACGACACGCTGAGCGACATCTCCCCGGAGCACGGAGGCCGCATCATGAGCCACGAGAGACGCGGAGGCGGAGGCACAGGGGTGTCGCGGCGCCAGGCGTTCAAGGCGGCTGCCGCCGTTGCCGCGGCGCCGTTCCTGCTGCGCGACGCCGATGCCGGTCAAGCCGGGGCGGCGGCCCAGGATGCCGGCACGCTGGAACGAGAGTGGCGCCAGCCACCGGCCGCGAATCGACCCATCCTGCTGCGCGGCGGCACGATCGTGAGCCTCGACCCGAAGGTGGGCGATTTCGCCAGAGGCGACGTGCTCATCGAGGGCACGAAGATCGCCGCCGTCGGTGCGCAGTTGCAGGCTCCGCCGCAGGCGCAGGTGATCGACGCCACGAACACCGTCGTCATTCCCGGGTTCGTGGACGCCCACCGCCATTCGTGGGAAGGGCAGCTGCGCCGCATCATCCCGGATGGCGCGATCGCCGAGTACATGGCGACCACCCACAACGGATTTGCGCGGCACTACCGTCCCCACGACATCTATGTCGGCAATCTGATCACGGCGCTGGGATGCATCGACGCCGGCATCACCTGCATCATCGACAACTCGCACAATTCCCGCTCGGCGGCCCACTCGGACGCGGCAGTGCAGGCGCTGATCGATGCGGGGATTCGTGGTGTCCACGCGTCGGGCGCCCCGGCGGCGGGCACCTGGGACCAGCAGTGGCCCCAGGATCTCGAACGGCTGCAGAAGCGGTTCTTCACGTCGACGGATCAACTCGTCACCTTGCGGATGTTCTCCGGGATGAGCCGGGAGAATTGGGCACTGGCCCGCCGGCTCGGGATCAGAATCACGACGGAGTCGAATGCCGCCGGCCCCGAGTTCGAGGCCTTCTGGAACGAGAAGCTGCTTCGATCCGACAACACGTTCAATCACTGCCAGGGATGGCCCGACCCGGTGTGGCGGCGGGTCAAGGACGCCGGGGCGACGGTGAACGTCTGCCCCAGGTCGGACGCGCAATACGGATTGGGCGAGGGCGTCTCTGCCTTCCAGAAAGCGCTCGACCACGGCATCACGCCCGGTCTCAGCATCGACAACGAGGTGTCGTACGGCACCGACATGTTCACCGAGATGCGGGTCGCGTTCAACGTCCAGCGGGCGATGGCGACGTATCGCAGGGCCCGCGGTGAGGCCGGCGCGAGTGCACCGGTGAGCGTGCGTCAGGTGCTCGAGTGCGCCACGATCGGCGGCGCCGCCTGCGCCGGACTGCTCGACAAGTGTGGAACGCTGACGCCCGGCAAGGAAGCGGACGTCGTGATGATCCGGACCGACGACATCAATGTGTATCCGTCCAATCATGCGATCGGCACGGTCGTGTCGGCCGCGGACGTGCGCAACATCGACACGGTCGTCATCGGCGGGCGGATCCGGAAGTTCCGGGGCCGGATGGCCGGGGTGAACATGGACCGGTTCCGGCAGATGGCCGACGAATCGCGCCAGTACCTGTTCACGCGAGCCGGTTACACGCTCGACGTGTTCAGCAAGGGCAAGTGAAGCCGTTGCCCTCCGAAATCATCACGGCCGGTCCGAAGAAGGCTTGACGCGCTGGTTCTCGAGGCAGACGAACTCGATGAGCTCCTCGTCGAGCATCAGTTCCTGATAGAGCCGCACGGTGAACGGCCGGGTATAGGCCTTCGCGTCTTCGATTGTCACGTCGATGTCCATGCGTGCGAATGTGGGGCGGCGAAGCCGCTCGACGATGCGCCCGGCATCGGTGAGAGGACTGCCGACGAGGTCGAGCCAGCCGCCATCGCGAAAGTGCGTCGTCGTCACCACGAGGTCGTCGCCGTCCCAGCGCCCCACCGAGTAGCCGTTCCACCACGGCTGCGGATCGCTCGCAGGCGAGGGCCGGCCGTCGGTGAAGATCTGGCGCGTCTCGCCGCCGGCCTCGTAGAGGATCGCCAGCAGGTCGGGCGTCTGGACGAACTTGCGCGGCGCGCCCTGCGTGTGCAGCTGCACGATGCCCATCGGCAGGCACTGCGCCGACGGGTTCTGCCGGCCGTCGCCGGCGATGCGCTGCTTCAGGAGCTCGAGGCCGTAGGCCGTCACCGGCAATCCCTCGGGCAGGTTCTGACCGACTTCGCGATACACCGCCAGCGGCGGACCTGGCAGCGGCCTGACGGGCCGCCGGCCCGGAGGGCCGGTGATGCCCCGCCAGACGCCTGAGAAGTCGGGACGGCCTTCGGCGGTGCGGGGCGCCGGCGCGTCTGGATTGGGTTGGCCGGTTGCGGTCCTGGGCACCCGTGGCGTCGGCTGTCGCGGCCACTGCGCCGGTGCCAGTGGGCCCGGGTCTTCAGGCCCGGGCGGCGATGCGGCGGCAGACGCGAGCGCGCCAGCCAGAACGAGCAACACGGCAGCGAACCGGCGTCGCGCCGAGTGTTCACACGACATGGAGAGAGTCTGCCATGCTCGGCGGGTTGCGGCACGAGCTCGCCGTCAGGCGCCGTGGATTAGAATTGCGCTCTTCAGGAGGCGCCATGATGCGTCGTGTGCCGAGTCTGTCCCTTCTCTGCTGCAGTCTGGTGTTCATGGCGGCATGCTCGTCGGCGCCGCCCGAGCGGCAGCTGGTTCTCGACGCCGCCAACGCCCTCGGCGGACAGGACCGGGTCGCCGCCCTGCAGTCCATCACGGTGGAAGGGGAAGGCGACGCGCCCAACGTGGGGCAGAACCGGCTGCCCGACAGTGAGCTGCCGAACTGGAAGGTCACCGAGTATCGGCGCACGACCGACCTGACGAACGGCCGCACCGACATGACGCAGGTGCGCGAGGCGCAGTTCCAGTTCGCCGGGGCGCTCGTGCAGCGCCAGCACCAGGGGCAGGACGGCGACGTGGCCGTGAACTACCCGCCCAGCGGCGAGGCGGCGCGGGGGAGCGAAACGCAGGCCCGCGATCGCCGCCGCGAGGCGCTGCACCACCCGTTGCCGGCCATTCGTGCCGCGCTCGCCGAGACCAGTCAGGTGAGCAACCGGCGCGAGGAGGGCGACGACGACGTGGTCGACGTGCGCACCGCGCAGGGCGATGTGATCCAGTTCGCCGTGTCGCGCGCCACGAAACTGCCCACGCGTGTGTCGATGCTCGACGCCCACCCCAACCTGGGCGACGTCGTGGTGAAGACCGTCTTCAGCGACTACGACGACGTGAGCGGCGTGAAGATGCCGAAGCGCCTCACGACGACCCTCGACAAGTACCCGCTGTTCGACCTTCGCGTGTCGCGCAACGCGGTGAACGCGGACACGAGCGCCCTCGCGGCCCCCGCGGCGGTGAAGGACGCGCCCGCGCCGGCGCCGCCGGCGCAGGTCGTCACCGTGGAGCCGGTGGCCAAGGGGATCTGGCGGCTGGCCGGCTCGGGCAATCATCGCAGCGTCGTGCTCGAGTTCGCGGATCACCTGGTCCTGTTCGAGGCGCCGCTCAACGAGGCCCGCTCGAAGCCGGTGATCGACGAGGCGCGGAAGCTGAGTAGCAAGCCGCTGACGCACGCGGTGGTCAGCCATCACCATTTCGATCACTCGGGCGGGCTGCGGGTCGCGGTGGCCGAAGGGCTCACGATCATCACGCAGCGCGGCAACGAGGCCTTCTTCAAGGATCTGGTCGCGCGCCCCTGGACGGTGCAGCCCGATGCGCTGGCCAAGGCGCCGAAGCCGCTCAACCTGCAGCTCGTGGACGACACGCTCACGCTCAAGGACGCGGCCATGGAGCTGCAGCTCTATCACCTGCTCGACAACCCGCGCGAAGGCACCAACCTGTATGGCTATGTGCCGCGCGACCGCATCCTCATCCAGGCCGACCTCTACGACAACACCTGGGAGCGTCACCTGTGGGGGCAGAACGTGCTCGACAACATCACCAGGCGCAAGCTCCGCGTCGATCGCGACGTCCCGGTGCACGGCGCCATGGAGCCGTTTGCGGCGATGGTGCAGAACATCACCACCAAGACGGGGTCCTAGCTGCCGCGGCCGGCCCGGTCCACGATCGTACGACTCAGCGCAGGAGTCGCCGCGGGCGCGCTCTGCCTGGTCGTGACGGTGCGGGCCGTGGAGCTGCCCGGCGCCGCGGCCCGTGCGTTCGAGCAGTATCTCGAAAAGGCGGAGCGGGAGTTCGTCGCCACCGCGACGCAGCAGGACGCCGCCGCCGCCGCCGCGCGCGACGCCGCACCGGTGCGAGGCGGCAAGACCGTGGTCACGCCTGGTGACGGCGACGGCATCCTCGAGGCGCCGTCCAGCCTGATTCACCACTGGCGCGGCCGGGCGTTTGCTCCCGGAGTGACGATCGACGAGGTGCTGGCGGTGTCGCGCGACTACGCGTCCTACGCCAAGGTGTATCGTGAAGTCGTCCGCGCGCAGATCGTGTCGGAGGATGGCCCGGACCTTCGCGTCCAGCTGCGGATGCGTGCCTCGGCCGGGGGGCTGAGTGCAACCCTCGACGTCTTGAGCCACGTCCGTTACGTGCGGCTCGATGCCCGGCGCGCCTACGTCGTGTCGCGTTCCGAGAGCATCCGCGAAGTGAAGGACGCCGGAAAGGCGGCGGAGCGCCAGCTGCCGGAAGGGCAGGACAGCGGCTACCTGTGGCGGGCCGCGACCTTCACGCGCCTCAGCGCGGTGAGTGACGGCGTCGTGATGGAGATGGAAACACTCGGCCTCAGCCGGCCGTATCCACGTGGCCTGGGTTGGATCATCGAGCCGATCGCCCGGCGCATCGGCCGGAACAGTGTGGACGAGTCGTTGCAGCAGTTTCGACGGGAATTGCTCATGCGCGGTAAGCTGACGCGATGACCGCCGGCGATCTTCGGCTGCACATCCGCTACTCCGCCTGGGCGTCGCAACGGCTCATGGACGCCGTCCGCGCCCTGCCGCCAGCCGAGCTCGAGCGGCCGACCGGCATCTCGCACACCAGCATCCTCGGGACCATGGCGCACCTGCACTTCGCCGACTGGATCTGGTACACGCGCGTGGCCGAGGCGATCGACAAGCCGGTGGCGACGATGGAGTCGCTCGAGCGCGAATGGCCCGACCTTCAGGCGCGCTGGGAGCGCTTCGTCGACGCGCTCTCCGACGCCGACCTCGCGCGTGCGATTCCGTTCCGTTCGATTCGCGGCTACGACGCGGTGGCGACGGTCGAGCAGATCG
>DATMDI010000424.1:0-3473 GCA_035557875.1 Vicinamibacterales bacterium | reverse complement strand
ACACCGTCCACCGGTTCGCGCCGGGCGTAGCCGCGGCTCACGATGACCGGGCGCGCGCCAGCGGCGAGCAGCAGCCTCGCGAGCCCGGCCACTGCGGGCGTCTTACCGCTGCCGC
Source organism: Vicinamibacterales bacterium (assembly GCA_035557875.1). GTDB lineage: Bacteria > Acidobacteriota > Vicinamibacteria > Vicinamibacterales > UBA2999 > DASYRM01. The sequence continues at coordinate 3,358 of DATMDI010000424.1, read as the reverse complement.
CCACCGAGAGGTTGCCCACGCTGACGACCGGCTGCGTGAGCCGGTGGCGACGGTGCGGCCGGCGCGCGTACCAGGCCCGCCGGGCCCGCGCCACCTGGCCGTATGCGGCGCTGAGGAACCTCAATGCACCACGCGGAACGGGCGCACGACCGCCGAGCGCGGCTGCGACGGCGGCAGCACGTCGGCGATGGCGGCCATGGTCTTGTCCTTGGCGCCGCGGTTGGCCACCACCAGCGCACGCGCGGCGGCGCCGAGCCGGGACCGCCGGACCGGATCGCCCATCAGGCCGAGCAGCGTGTCCTCGAGCTCGCGTTCGTTCTGCACTTTGATCGCCGCGCCGTTGGCCAGGAACGTCTCGGCAATCTCCTGGAAGTTGTGCATGTAGGGACCGAACACAATCGCCTTGCCGTGCGCGGCCGGCTCCAGGATGTTGTGACCGCCGGCCGGCACCAGACTGCCGCCGACGAAGACCGCCGTGGCGACCTGATAGAGCTGCGCCAGCTCGCCAATGGTGTCGAGGACCACGGCGTCGGCGCGCGGTTCGGCGTCGATCGGCAATTCGGTACGCCGCACCGTGGCCAGCCCCTCGTGCCGGCACAGCCGCTCCACCTCGGCGAAGCGCTCGGGGTGGCGGGCCGCGATGATGAGCAGCGCGCCGTGGCCCCCGGGCGTCGCGCGCAGGCGGTTGAAGGCGCGGATCACCGGCTCGTCTTCGCCACGCAGCGTGCTGCCCGCCATGAGCACCGGGCGGTTGAGCGCGACCCGGAAGAAACGCAGCACGCGCTCGGGCCCGCGCTTGGGGACCGGCGCGCTCTGCAGCGCGTCGAACTTCAAGCTGCCGGTGACCACGATCTTGGCCGGGTCGACGCCGAGCGCCCGCATCCGCTGCGCGGCCTCGTCGCCCTGCACGCAGAAACGCGACACGTCGGCGACCATGCGCCGGAACCAGGGGGCCACCAGGCGGTAGCGCGCGAACGACCGGGGCGAGATGCGGCCGTTGATCACCATCGTGGCAATGCCGCGCTTCCGGCACTCGCGCAACAGGTTCGGCCAGATCTCGGTCTCGACCATGACGAACAGCCGTGGGCGCACGACCCGCAGCGTCCGCCGCACCGTAAAGGTCCAGTCGAACGGAAAGTAGAAGGTGCCGTCCACATCGGGCACGCTCTGGCGCGCCAGCTGCTGCCCGGACAGCGTGGTGGTGGACAGGAACAGGCGCAGGTGCGGGTAGCGCTTCTTGAGCTCGGTCAGGACCGGCCGGGCGGCCAGCACCTCGCCCACCGACACTGCGTGCACCCAGATCGAGTCCTCGGCGTCGAGGTTGAACGACACCGGCAGGTAGCCAAGCCGTTGCCGGAGGCTGCCGACGTACTTGTTGTGCCGGATCGCCTGGTACAGGAAGTAGGGCGTGCAGGCAACCAGGACGAGCAGCGTGAGGACGCTATAGAGGAAATACACTGCTAAGTGCCGCGATTGAGAGAGTTTACAGCGTGTTCCGCAGTATAGCGCGCCATCCTCGAGCTTCAAGGCGCTACAATCGGATTTTGTTCGATTTCTCCATGTTCTTCACAGTGTGCTGGTACTCGGAGGTGAGGCGATGGCAGTGAAAGTGGGCATCAACGGGTTCGGGCGGATCGGCCGCAACATCATGCGCGCCGCCATGAAGCACAAGGACATCGACTTCGTGGCCGTCAACGATCTGACCAACGCCGCCACGCTGGCCCACCTCCTGAAGTACGACTCGGTCATCGGCAACCTCGACGCGGACGTGAAGGCCACCGGAGACGGCATCTCCGTGAACGGCGACGAGTTCAAAGTGCTGGCGATCAAGGACCCGGCGCAGCTGCCGTGGAAGGACCTGGGCGTGGACGTGGTGTTCGAGTCCACCGGCATCTTCACCGACCGCGACGGCGCGGCCAAGCACCTCACGGCGGGCGCGAAAAAGGTGATCATCACGGCGCCGGCGAAGAAGCCGGACGTGACCGTCGTGCTCGGGGTAAACGAGGGCTCTTACGATCCGGCCAAGCACCAGATCATCTCGAACGCGTCGTGCACCACCAACTGCCTGGCGCCGGTGGCCAAGGTGCTCCACGAGTCGTTCGGAATCAAGAAGGGCTGGATGACCACCGTCCACTCCTACACCAACGACCAGCAGCTGCTCGACCTGCCGCACAAGGACCTCCGTCGCGCGCGTGCCGCGGCGCTGTCGATGATCCCCACGACCACGGGAGCGGCATCGGCGATGGGCGAAGTGATGCCGGCGCTCAAGGGGCGCCTGGACGGCTTCTCCATGCGCGTCCCCACCCCCAACGTGTCGGTCGTGGACCTGAGCGCGATCCTGGAAAAGACCACGACGGGCGAAGAGGTGAACGCGGCGCTGCGCGCAGCCGCGAACGGCCCCCTCAAGGGCATCCTGGCAATGTCGGACGAGCCGCTGGTGTCGATCGACTTCAAGGGGAACAGCCACTCGTCGATCGTCGACACGGCCTACACCAAGGTGATGGAAGGCGACTTCGTGAAGGTGGTCTCCTGGTACGACAACGAGTGGGGCTACTCGAGCCGCTGCGTGGACCTGCTGCACCTGTTGGTGAAAAAAGGCCTGTAGGTGGCTAAGCGGACCATTCGCGACCTGGCGCTCAAGGGGCGCCGCGTCTTCATCCGCGTGGATTTCAACGTGCCGCTCAAGGGCGGCGTGATCGGCGACGACACCCGCATCCGCGAGTCGTTGCCCACCATCCAGCACGCGCTGCAGGCCGGGGCGTCGCGCGTCGTCCTGGCGTCGCATTTCGGACGCCCGAAGGGCAAACCCAATCCCGAGATGAGCCTGGCGCCAGTGGCCAAACGCCTCGGCGAGTTGCTTGGCCGTCCGGTGACGTTCGCGAGCGACTGCGTCGGTCCCGAGGCGGAAAAGGCCGTGAAGGATGCCCCCGAGGGCGCCGTGGTCCTGCTCGAGAACCTGCGCTTCCATGCCGAAGAAGAGAAGAACGACGAGGCCTTCGCACGGCAGCTCTGCGCGCTCTGCGACGTCTACGTGAACGACGCCTTCGGCGCCGCGCATCGCGCCCACGCTTCGGTGGAAGCGCTCGTCAAGCTGGTGCCCGCGGCCGGTGCCGGCCTGCTGATGGAGAAGGAGCTGAAGTACCTCGGCCAGGCGCTCGAATCGCCCGCGCGCCCCTTCATCGCCATTCTCGGCGGCGCGAAGGTGTCGGACAAGATCGAGGTGATCGAGAACCTGATTCCGCGCGTCGACTCGCTGATCATCGGCGGCGCGATGGCCTACACGTTCTTCAAGGCCATGAACCTGCCGGTCGGCACATCGCTCGTCGAGGACGACCAGCTCGACTCGGCGCGCGACATC
>DATMDI010000423.1:0-7091 GCA_035557875.1 Vicinamibacterales bacterium | reverse complement strand
AGAAGGGCCGCGCGCGTACGAGAACCTGGCGTCCAGCCTCGGCGTCGAGCTCGGAGGCTGGAGCTGGGGAGCACAGTTCGGCGATCTGAACAACGACGGCACTCTCGATCTGTACCTCGTGAACGGCTACGTGTCGGCCGGCGAGCGCAGCAGCTACTGGTACGACTTCTCGGTGATCGCGGTCGGCCACAGCAGCATCATTGGCGACGCGCGCAACTGGCCCGACATGCGCGGGCGCAGCTTCTCGGGCTACCAGCGCAAGCGGGTGTGGGTGAACGATGGCGTGGGCCGGTTCACCGACGTTGCGCAGAGCGTGGGCGCCAGCGACAGCTTCGACGGCCGCGCCGTGGCGTTCGCCGATCTCGGCAACCGCGGCGTCCTCGACGTCATCGTGGCGAATCAGGCCGGGCCGGCGCTCCTGTACCGCAACACGGTGGCGCCGGGGCGGCACTGGATCGATCTCGAACTCGAGGGCACGGTCAGCAACCGCAGCGCCATCGGCGCGCGTGTGGACGTCGCCTGGGACGGCCGGACGCAACGGCAGGACGTACTCGCCGCCAGCGGCTTCAGCGCCCAGAACCAGCGCCGTCTGCACATCGGCCTCGGCGCCAGCGCCGCCGTCGATCGCGTCACCATCACCTGGCCGTCGGGCCGGAGGCAGGTGATCGAGCGGCCGGCGGTAGACCAGCTGCATCGCATCAAGGAACCCCATGAGTGAGCTGACCGGGGTCGCCGCGGCCGGGCCGCTGCCCACGGGCAGCCAGTGGTTCCGGCTCGACAACCGGTTCCTGCCGCCGCTGCTGATCACCAGCATCCTCCTGACGGCGCATCTGTCGTTCGGCATTCTCGAAGGGTGGGAGCGCACCGGGCTGGCCATCTTCACCGCGCTCGTGACCGAAATGGTGATGGGCCGCGTCACCTACGGCAAGTGGCCCTATGCCGCGAGCGCCTACATCACCGGCATCAGCGTCGGCATCCTGCTGCGGTCGCAGTACTTCTGGCCCTACATCCTGTGCTCGTTCATCTCGGTCGCGTCCAAATACGTCCTGCGCTTCCGCGGCCGGCATCTGTGGAATCCCTCGAACCTCGGCGTCAGCCTGGTCCTGTTTCTCGCGCCTGAGACGGTCTCGCTCCTCAGCGTGCAGTGGGGCAACGTCGTGGCGCCGATGGTAGTGATCTGGCTCCTCGGCTCGGTCATCGTGTGGCGCGTCGGCCGCTTCTACCTGTCGGCCACCTACGTCGCGTCGTTCCTGCTCTTCTCCTTCGTCCGCGCGGCGGCCAGCGGCACGCCATGGGTCGCCGCGGTGGCGCCGATCACGGGGCCGATGTATCAACTCTTCATCTTCTTCATGGTCACCGACCCGAAGGTGACGGTGCGGCCGATGTGGGCGCAGTGCCTGGTCGTGTTCATCGTCGCGCTGGTGGAACTGATGCTGAGACTCAACGAGGTGGTGTACGCGCCGTTCTACGCGCTATGCCTGGTCGGCCCCTCGGCGTTGCTGATCGAGATGTGGCTCGACGCCCGGCGGGCGAGACTGCAGGTGGCTGCATGACACCGGTCGAGGAATACGCGGGTGAGGGCCGGCTCGAGTGGGCGGGGGAGTCGGGCCGGACCGTGGGCTACCGGCTGACCCGCCTCCAAGGCATGGCGGCCAACGGCTTGCCGGTGCCGGGCGTCTTCCGGATTGAGGGTGACATCGACCTTCGAGGTGCCGCCGTGCCCGACTATGTCGTCGGCTCCCCGGTGACGCTCCGCTTGAGCGACGGCCGCGCGCTGGCGCTCACGATTACCAGCCGCGACGGCCGTGTCCTCTCCGAGGGCCACGGTCCGTCGCGCTGTCTCTGCTGTTAGTCGTAGGGGCCGCCATCAGGCGGCCCAGGGCCGGCTCACGCCGGCCCCCACGTACTCAGAAGTCGTACTGCACTGTGACCTTCGCCGTCCGCGCCGTCAGCACGGTTTGCGGCACCAGCCAGTTGCCGCCGGGCGTGAACGCCTGGTTGTAGGTGAGCACGGTGTCGGCGTTGAGCGCGTTGAAGAGATCGAGCGACAGCGTGGCGCGCTGCCCGCCGAAGCGCAGCACCTTGCCCACGCGGAAGTCGAGCTGGTTCACGCGCGCGCCGCGCCTCTGATCCGGGGCCAGTAGATTCACCGTCACGTTCGGCGCGTTGCCCGACAACGGCCGCCCCAGCCACTGCTGCACGACCGCACTCGACACCGTCCAATCCGCGCGCAGCGGTTCGGCCGGCGAGCTTTGGAACGTGGCCGCCAGCTGCACGTCGATCTTCGGCACGACGTAGGTGCCGGCGCCGGTGAAGCGCGTCGTGCTGCCCGGCTCGAAGTGACAGTAGGGATTTACCGGGTTGTAGTTCGGCAGCTCGCTCCCCGTCGAGAACCCGATGTTCTGCTCCGGCAGCAAGCCGCGGACTTCGCAGTAGTCGGTCACGCGCTGGCCACTGCTGGTGCCGGCTTGCAACTGCAGGCCGTTCCGCAGGCGCGCGTTCACGTTGATGTCGATGCCGTTGTAGACCTGCGAGATCTCACCGTAGTCGGGCGCATAGGTCCGCAGCTGGTTCGGGGCCACGGAGAACTTGTCCGGCTTGACGTTGTAGAGACCGGTCACGGTGTAGCCGCCGCCGCCCGGGAGACGCGGATCGGACGGCGCGACGACGCTGAACTGATCGAAGTCCGTGGCCGCGACCGCCAGGTTGTCGGTGACGGTGAAGTTCTGCAGCCAGCGCCGCGTGTACCCGACCTCGACCGACACGCGGGGCAGGATCTCCTGCTGCAGCGTGACGCCCACCTGCCAGTCGGACGGCCGCGTCCCCCAGCCTTTGAGAATCTTCTCGGCATAGCTCGTGCTGTAGATCGGGTTGCCGGCCGCATCGACCGCCTTGCCGAAATTCGGGTTGGCCCATGCGGCACAGAAGTCGCCGCCCGCGCCGCGGAGGTCCTGCGCGGCGCCGTTCAGGAGGTCGCAGTCGGGCGTGTAGTTACCGTTGGCGTCGGTCCAGGTGCGCGCCTGCGTGAGCTCGATGCGCGAGCTCGGAAGCAGCGCCGAGTAGTTGCCGTTGCCGTTGACCGCGGCCTCGAGATACTTGCCGAGGTTGGCCTTGATGGCCGTCTTGCCGTTGCCGAACACGTCGTAGGCGACGCCGGCGCGCGGGGTGATGTCGTTGTAGCCGATCACGCCTTTCGATTCCGCCCACGTGAACTGCGTCGGCAGGAAGCGCACGCCCGTGCCGCCGATCGACTGCTCGGGGTAGTAGCTCCAGGAGTGGTCGTAGCGCATTGCGCCGCTGAGCGTGAGCTTGCCGCGGGTGAACTGATCCTGCAGGAACAGCGCGTTGTAGCGGACGCGCGAGTAGGTCTGGTAGGCCTCGAGCCGCTGCGTCACCTGGTTGGGGATGCCGTTGTTGAAGCGGTAGGTGAGGTCGTTGGTGCCGCCTTCCTGCGAGCGGTTGTCGGCGTGGTAGGCGCCCTGGTAGCCGACCTTGATGCTGTGGGCGCCGCTCACGAACGTCGCCGCCGAGTTCCAGGTGTGGGCGCCGATCCAGTCGGCGTTCCAGAACGCCTGGTTGCGATAGTTGAGGCCGGCGATGCCGCCGTTCTGCGCGCACGTGCCGCCCCGGCCGAAGGCGTCGAGCGGTTGCGTCGCGGCGCACTGCTCGTTCACCTGGACCATCGCCCGCCGCACGTCCTGCGACAGCGGCTGGTCTTCCGCGTAGCGTTCGCGCGTGTTCCAGTTCGACAGGTAGGTGCCGAGGCCCGCTTCGAGGAGCAGGCGGTTGGTGGCGGTGGACGTCCACTTCACCTGCTGGACGCGCTGCCAGCCGTGGTTGCGGCCGCCGGTCTCAGGCGCGTTGGTGGCGTTGCCGGCGCCGAGGCTGTTGTTGCTGGCCTGCTCGTCCCAGAACAGGTTCAGTTTGTCGCGCGACGACAGCTGCAGCGTGAGGCGCAGCGCCGGCTGGATCGGGCCACGGCCGCCGGAGAGCGCAGGACGCTCCTCGTCGGCGAGGTAGCTCCACTTCGACGGATCCCACTCGTTCTTGTTGTAGAACATGCCGGGGATCGTGTTCTCGCTGCCGCGGTAGTAGCCGAGGAAGTAGAACCAGATCTTGTCGCGCTTGATCGGGCCGCCGAGCGAGTAGCTGGTGTCGTAGATGTAGTTGGTCTTGGCCGGGGTGCGCAGGCCCGCGGCCTTCAGTTCGTCGGTGTAGTTGCTGGCCTGCATCCCACCGCTGAGGCCGGTGAAGAAGGCGTGCGAGCGGAAGGTGTTGCCGCCGGTGCGCGGGACGAAGTTGATCGTGGGCCCGCCCACTTCGGTTTCGCCCAGTCCGCCGGCGGTCGTGATCGCCACTTCCGCGGCGTTCTCGACGTCCTGGCGGTATCCGGATACGCCGCCGCCGTTGAGCGATGCGCCGGTGTTGAGCCCGTCCACCTGCGTGCGCCCCTCGTTGCCGCGGCCGCCGCGGCCGCCGAACACCACCATGCCGGGGCTCAACTGCACGTTGGGCACGCCGCCGCCGCTCTGCACCATCGACGGAATCAGCACCATCAGCCCGGCGTAGCCCTTGGCAGTGGGCAGCGCCTGCACGAGATCGCTGTCGAGCGTGCGCTGGCGCTTGGCGCTCTGCACGTCCACGATCGGACTCTCGCCCGTCACCGTAATCGTCTCCTCGAGCCCGCCGACGCGCATGTCGGCGTTCACGGTGGCATTGAACTCCGCCGACAGCACGAACGCCTCGCGCTTGAAGGTGCTGAACCCGGGCAGCGTGAACGTAATCGTGTAGGTGCCGGGGCGCAGATCGACGATGCGGTACAGCCCGTTGGTGTCGCTTACCGCCGTCCTGACTTTTTCAATCAGCACATCGCTGGATGCCTCGACGGTCACCCCCGGGAGTACGGCGCCCGACGTGTCTTTGATCACGCCGTTGATCGACGACTGGGCCTGTGCGAGTCCAGGCGCTAGAAGCAAAACGGCCCAGACTAGAAATTTCCACGCGTTTTTGCGCATGTGCGGTCCCCCCCCCCCGAAAAGATGCGTACGCCAGCCGGCTGCTGCGCCGGTTCGACACGGATGCCTGCACGGCCCCGCCGAGGCAGCGTGGTTATACGCCCTTCGTATGGACGGGGTCAAACAGAGGCTCAGGGCTTAGGGCTCAGGCAGGGGAGGACCGTACGCAAAACGAGCGCGGCTCCGCCGCGCTCGGTCAGGCCATGAGCCCTGAGCCTTCCGACTCAGCTCTCAGCGAGGTCGCTGAACCTGTAGCCCATGCCGATCACGGTCTCGATCTGCTTGCCGGCGGTGGCGAGCTTGGCGCGCAACCGCGACACGTGGACGTCCACCGAGCGGGTCTCGATCTCGAGATCGAAGCCCCACACCCGCTCGAGCAGGCGATCGCGCGAGATGACGCGGTTGCGGTTCTCGATCAGGAAGCGCAGCAGCTCGAACTCGCGCCGGGTGAGTGTGACCGCCACGTGGTCCACGCGAATCGAGATCGCCTCGAAGTCCACGAACAGATGCGTGCCCCGGTAGGGCGCGGGACCGCTGGGAGGCGCCTGGCCGCGGCTACGGCGCATCGCCGACTTGGCCCGCGCGACCAGCTCGCGGGGGCTGAAGGGCTTGGTGATGTAGTCCTCGGCGCCGAGCTCGATGCCGGTGACCCGGTCGGCTTCGCTCGCGCGCGCGGTGAGCATGATGATCGGAATCTGCGCCGTCGCCGGCCGCTGGCGCAGGATCCTGAAGAGCTCCAGCCCGTCGAGCAGCGGCAGGCTGAGGTCGAGCAGGATGAGATCGGGCGGATCGCCGGTAACGGCGGTGAGGGCCGCCGCGCCGGTGCCGACGATGTCGGCGCGGATTTCGCCGCCGCGCTCGAGTGCGTGCTTGATGAGATCGGCGATATCCCGTTCGTCCTCGACGATCAGAACGCGCTTGGGGCCCGTTCGTGTCGGGGCCGTCGCCGTCGCCGTCTGGATCGCTGCTGCGTCTCCCACGTGTGTACCGTCCTGGACCGACAGTAGCGGCGGCGTATTTCGCCGGATTGTCCGGCAGGTTAATTCCCGGTTAATAGGACGGGGCAGGTGGGACAGGTAGGACGGATGGGACGGATGCCGCTGTGGGGGCAGCCTTCAGGCGGCCCAGGGCCGGCTAAAGCCAGGCTAAAGCCGGCCCCCACGACGTACGGGCGTGGCTTCAGCCCCGCCGCCTGGCTACAAAGTCTTCATGTACTCCAGCAGCGCCCGCTTGGAAGCGGCCGGTAGCTCCGTGCCGTAGGTGTGGCCGGCGTTGCTGTTTCCGGGGCGGGAGACGTCCATGAGCGAGCCCTCGCGCTCGGCTTCGGGGCTGTTCGTCACGAAGCCGACCCGCGACGCATCGTATACGTCGTAGCCGCGGAAGAAGCGCCGCGGCCGCGCGTCCACGGGCTCGAGCAGGTCGGCCAGCGACGGCACCGAGCCGTTGTGCAGGAACGGGCCGGTGAGCCACAGGCCGTCGAGCGGCGTCGCGACGTAGCCGTTGGTGCTGCGGAAGTTCGAGAACTTCCAGCTGTGCCCCTCGCCGAACGCGTTGTACGCGGTGGCGGCCGACTTGGTCCACATGTCCACGCGATGTCGATCGGTGCCCACCTCGGTCTGGGGAATGATCGTGCCGGTGCGGCGGCCGCCGGGCGCGTGGCACTCGGCACACGCGGTGGCCCACACGCCGGCGCCGGTCTGGGCGAGCGCGCGGTCGACCGCGTAGGGATACTTCGGGATCGGCGCCGTCAGCAGGTAGTCGGTGATGCGGCGCAGGCTCGAACGGCGGCGCGGATCCGGATCGTCCCAGCGCGCGAGGTCGCGGTCTGCCCACTGACGGGTCGCGCCGTCGCCGAGCGCCGACGACAGCACCACCTCGCGCAAGGACGCGTTCAAGCCGTCCCAGTGGTAGGCCTGGCCGTTGCGCCGCGCCATGGCCCACACCGGCACCATGTCCGAGTTGCCGATGGTCGCGTCCATCGGCTGGCGGAGCATGCGGAACTTGACCGGATTGAACGGGTCGATCCGGCCGCGCCCCCAGTCGGGCCGCGACCGCATCCAGCCGTCCTGGGAATCG
>DATMDI010000422.1:0-8029 GCA_035557875.1 Vicinamibacterales bacterium | reverse complement strand
AACATGCTGCGTGTCGGCTACACCGGCTCCTGGTTCGACAACATCGCGCCGACGCTGATCGTCTGGGCCGAGTTCGACGGCCAGAGGGGCATGCGCCCGCGCCCCGGGGTGCCGGACGCGTCGTCGAGGCGTAGCGGGCTGTCCCAGATCAGTGTGGGCGCGAGGTTGTCGAACCAGGAGCCGGTGTAGGCCACACGCAGCATGTTGCGCGGGTTCGTCCACTCGGTGCCCAGGGTGAAGTCGTTGGCACGCGAATCGTAGGGGAGTGGCACCTCGACGTCGTTGCTGAAGCCGAAGCTGGCCCCGAAGGGCAGCTCGCCGCCGTGCTTTTGCGTGGTGAAGTTGGCCGTGACGTCGAGGTTGGGTTTCGGCGTTGCGACCAGGTCGACACGGCCGATGTCGCGCCGCTCGCGCAGTTCGAACGCCGGCGCCAGCGGGACGTAGGCGTTGAGGTTGGCCTGGCCGTTCTGGATCGCGCGCTGCGTCGCGTCGTCGAGAACCAGCGTGCCGCCGCTACCCGTATACGGCGTCATCGTATCGACACTGTAGAACTGCGGAATCTGCTGCCAGCTGCCGGTGAGCGACAGCTTGCCGATCCGGTTGAAACTCCCCATGAATTCCTGGTCGCGGTAGCCGACGTTGTCGGCGCGCGCGTCGAAGTCCCACGTACCGTCCGGCTTGGCGAGCGAGTAGCGGAAGTTCGAGAACAGCAGCCCGTCGCGCTGGTCCTGGTAGCGCTGAAAGCGCGCCGGATCGCCGTCCACGCTCGTCAGGCGGCCCCCGATGAGGAATTGACGCGCGGTCGGCTCGAAAAGACTGCGCGACAGGTCGGTGGCATCGGCCGCCGCTGGAGCGGCCGGCTGTGGCGGGGCCTGACTTGCTGGCGGGGCCGGCGGTTGGGCGGCTCCCTGTGCGAGTGCGGCACCGGGCGCGGCGAGGCCGAGCAGGGCGATCGTCGTGATGGCGAATCGGCGCATACAGGGCTCCACCTACCGCATGAAGAACTGGCCAGACGGGTGATTCGAGCCGTGCACGGCCGAGTGGCAGTTCACGCACGATCTGCCGAACATCCGGTTGCTCTTATTGGTGGTGATCTGGTCCTTGTCGTAGAGCGTCGCCGGGTGCTTGCTCGCGATGTGACAGCGCTGGCAGAGCATCGGCATGCGAGCCACGAGCATTCGGTCGTTCGAGGATCCGTGCGGATCGTGGCAGGTCGCGCAGTTTTCACGGACTGGCGCGTGCTCGAAGAGCGTGGGTCCGCGCATCTCCGTGTGGCAGCTCGTGCACAACTCGGCGACGGAGCTGCCGGTCTTCAAGTTCTTGACGTTGCTGATCGACCCGTGCGGGTTGTGGCACGAGGAGCACGACATCTTGCCCTCGCGCACCGGCATGTGGGCCACCGCCCGTTCGGTCTTGGTGACCTGCAGACGATGACAGGTGGCGCACGTCGCGGTCTCGGTCGCCTTTGCGAGCTGAGACTTTGCCGACGCCGGACTGTGCACGCTGTGGCAGGTCGTGCACGAAAGATTTCGCGCCTCGTGCGTGCTGCCTTCCCAAGCCGCGTGGGCGCCGCGGTTGTGGCACGAGAGGCAGGTCTCGTTCACCTCGGCCGGCTTGAGCGCGCCGAACCGCTTGATATTGCCCTTGGCGTCGTCGTCGACGTGAGCCTGGCCGGGTCCGTGGCAGCTCTCGCACCCGCGCGCGGCCGCCGGCGATCGGGGATTCTGGATCTGCCCGTGCGCCGTCCGGCCGAGGTTTGTCGCATGGCCTTCATGGCAGAGCGCGCAGGTGTCGGAGCCGGCGTAACCGGCCGGTGGCGTCGCTTGCACGGTGACCTGCGGCGCCGGTGCAGCAGGCTGCTGCGCCGCTGCCGCAGTGGTGACCCGCGCCGCCGGAACCGGCGTCCGCTGCGACAGGGTGGAGGACTGCTGCGCGTCGACGGAGTGACGCGTCGAGACGCCGAGCACGAGACAGAAACACACTGCAAACGCGAAGAGCAGCCGCTTCATGACCAGCCGGCGATGCATGTTCAGTACCCGAAAGTGCCCGAAACTCAGTGTGGAAAACGTGGAAAAAAGGCGGAACACGAAAATGACGTCACAAGCCTTGGTTCAAGTCACGGCCCGCCGTGACTGCAGTGGGCGGGAGATACTGGCCTACCGATATAGAGGTGCGGGGCGAGGATATGAGGATATATAGAGCGGTGCGGGGCGAGGCTCAGGGCCGCGACGCGGTGAGGTCCATTTGTGTCCGGACCCGGTCACCAGCCGGACTGCACCGCGAAGTACAGCCCGAGGGTGATGCCGGCGCCGACGCCCACGAGTGATGCCACGCTGTTCGTGAAGTACGGATAGATCGTGAGCAGGACGCCGGCGATGGCGTGCGGCCAGCGTCCCTGCTTCTTGCCGTAGGCCATCAACACGAAGCCGGCCCCGGACGGGATGAGCGACAGGAACAGCCAGGTCGCGTCGATGTCCATGCGACCTTACGGCTTGACTATGACCTTACGTATGACCGGCGGCACCACCGGCTTGCTCATCGCGCCATCGTCGCCCTGTGTCGTTCGTGTATCGGCGATCGCGTCGACCGTCGTCATGCCGCCCGTGACCCTGGCGAAGATCACGTAGTTGGGCGGCAGGTCGTAGTCCATGTGCATGATGAAGAACTGGCTGCCGTTGGTATTCGGGCCGGCGTTCGCCATCGCGATGATGCCGCGGCGATACCCGTCCCGGTAAAGCGCCGATCCTGGGTCGATTTCGTCCGGGAACGAACCGCCCCAGGCGCTCTCGCCGCCCAACCCGGTGCCGGCGGGGTCGCCGCCCTGGAGCATGAAGCCCTTCACGATCCGGTGAAACGTCAAGCCGTCGTAATAGCCGCGCTCGGCCAGGAGCCGGAAGTTCTCGACCGCCCGCGGCTGGCTGTCCTCCAGGAACTCGATCTCGATCGGTCCCTTGTCGGTCTCGATCGTCGCGTGCTTACCGCCGGAGCTTTTCGCCCCGGCGGGCACCGGCGAGTTACCTGACGACGACGAACAGCCGGCGAGCAGAACCGACACGCCAGCCGCGAGAAGCGTACTTCTGAGAATCAGCACAAGGGCAAGGATAGATCAGCCGACCGGGTGTGCAGCGCGCGGCGCCGCTCAGCGGACGCGCCGGATCCCCAGCGCCATGGCAGGCTTCGTCTTGCCCTTGTCCGGTGCCGCGAGGTTCTTGACCGACACGGCCTTCTTCCTGGCCACCTTGGGTTTCGCGCTCTTCGTTTTCTTGGCTTTCCCGGCCGGTGGCCGTGTCGCGCCGGCGGAGGCATTGGCGCGGACGTTGACGACGCGCCGCCGCGGCGTGCCGGCCCTGACAGCCTCGTTCGGGGGCAGGTCGCTGACGATCACGGACCGCTTCGTGGCCTTGCGGGTGGCCTTCGCTGCCTTTTGCTTCTTCGCCATGGGTGCTCCTCTGGATGGGTGACGATTACGCGGCCGTGCGGCCGCCCGGTGTTCGCACGCGCGCCGAGCCTTCGCGCAGCACGCGCTTCTCGAGGCGTGTGTACAACCCGACGAGGCGGATCGCGTCGATCAGCCAGAACGCGGGATCGGTCGCGGGCGCCAGCGTCAGCGCGTGGGACTCCGCTCCGGCGCTCACCAGCGCAAGACCGGCGTCCATGATCACGAGCCGCTCGTAGCCGCGGCGGTCGAGACCGTTGGCGCGACGCCACGCCAGGGTGGCGGCCCGCCGCTCCAGCCCGCGCGCCCGCCGAAACTCGTCGGAGAGCGTCTGCAGCGACTCGGCGAAATCGACGTGCGCGAGAGCGATCCGTTCCTCGACGATCGCCCAGCGCGTGGCGAGCTGGCGGTAGATCTCGATCTCGACGCGGTTGCGGCCCGCCGCTCGTGGCGCACCCCCGGCCTCCGCTGCCCGCCCGCAGGCGGGCAGGAGGCGACGATAGGCGCCGTCGAGCCTGATCAGATCGAGCATGTGCCGGCGATGCAGACGCTTCGTTGCGCGCCGGCCGTGGCGCCGCGCGAAGTCGCCGACGGCATCATCGCCGAGGGCGTGAACCATTGCCATCAACTGCGCCAGGCGGCGCAGGAGCGGCGACACCCGGCCCAGGCGATCGGCTTCGAGGGCGATGTGCTCATCCAGCGGCAGGTCGCCGTCCGGCACATCGACAGGACGGCAGGCCACGTCGTAGTGCAGCTTCACCAGGAAGCAGGTGCGGGGCGTTGCCGGCGCCGGCCGTGGACGTGCCGCGATCTGCCCCCCGAGCTGTGCCAGCAGTTGGAGAGTATCGAGGCGCTTCTGGTTGACGTAGCCGCCGTTGGCCACGAACCGGCGGAACCGCCGCGGCTCCTCCGCACGCGGGTTCGCCGACCAGGCCTGCTCGATTGCCGCGCCGAGCGAGCGCTCCTGATAGAAGGTGGCTTTGGCGCAGTCGATGACCCGCTCGGCCGACGCGGGGCCGATGACACCGCGCGCGACGGCGTGCGCCACCGTCGCGCGAATGTTCACCATGGCTTCGGACAGCTCTCGATAGTTGCTCCCGGCCGGCCCGTGCAGCAGGGCGACTTCGTCGTCGTCGGTGTACACACCGTCTCGATACGCCTCGAAGATCTGGCCGACCCCGACCATGCCGAACGGCGCGAGCTCGGCGGCGCGCAGCGCCCCCATGCTGGAGGCGCCGTAGACGGAGATGCCGTCGTCGAGCGCCAGCAGGATCTCCTTGTGCCAGGTGGCCGGCGAGCTGGCGAACACGCCGTCCACGAGCGCGATGGCGCGCGGCGCCAGCCGGCGGGCCCTGAGCACGTCGCCGCAGCGCGCCGGGCCGAGGTAGCGGGCGGGCAGGAGCCGCCTCGCGTCGGCGATCGGCAACGACGGCCCCAGGAACACCACGAGGTCGCACGCGTCCACGTCAATCACTCTCGGGCTCACGGGCGCCGGGCACGACGACCTTCAGCACAGGAATGCCGAACTCCGGCGTCGTGTGATCCACGGCAATCACACGCCGGAATCCGGCGGCGCGCAGCAGCCCGAGTGTCGTCGCCAGATCGTCCGCGAACGTCGCGCCGAGCGGCGCCGATCGGCGCGTCTCGAAGTCGATCGCCGGACGTCGAGCAGGAGGCCCCGTGTCGTCGTCCTCGGGCTCGTAGAGGTCTGGAAAGAGATCGTCGCGCGAGCCCGCGATGAAGGTGAGCCGCGACTGCGCCGCCTCGGTCAGCGCGCGCGACAAGGCGATCTCCTTCGACAGGTGGCAGCCGGTGCCGCCGAAGATCCTCATCGACCCGAACGGGTTCGTGTCGCCGATGGAGCAGGAGTAGACGGGAATGCCCACCTCCGCAGTCATGTCCCAGATCTCGACCCAGGTGCCCGCGGCCGCAAACTGGTCGAGCAGGCACCTCAGCATCGACGTCTCGACTGAATCCGGATCGACGGTGGTGCCCTGCTGGCCATTTCCGGTCAGGTTCTGCCATCGCCACTCGGCGTCGCGCTCCACGACCTCGAAGATGGCGTGGCAGAGCGCTTCCTCTTGAGTGTTGCCCGACGCGAGCCCGGTGCTCGTCGCCAGGAACAGTCCGGCGTCGGGGTGGGCGCGGCTCCAGTCGAGGTCGGTCTGCACGTGCGGGATCAGGGCGTCCTCACCGGTGATCAGGTCCGTGCCGCGGCTCCACGCGATCGGGCGCGAGTCGTCGTACGCGCTCCAGCGCAGGCCCCGCTGCAACACCTTGGGATCCACGGCGTCGCGGCTTCGGCGGACGGAGCGGTACGACGCCACGACGTCCGGAGCGGCCACGTGCTCCGCGTGATGGCATTCGATCGACTCCATCACCGCGGAGACCTCCGCCAGCTCGGACGTCAGCCCCTTGCCTTGTGCCACCGACAGCGAGCGGCCGAGCGGGCGGACACAGATCCAGACCGGAATGCCGATGCGGTCGAGCCCGGTGATGTTGGCGACGCGGGTGATGCCGAAGCGGGGAAGGAGTGGGCGGATCCACGCCAGCGTGCTCGACGCGTCGCGGGCACGGAGGGTTCCGCCGAGATCGATCTTTGCGGGAGTCACCGGCTATGCGCGCTCCTCCCGCCCCCACGACCCGCCGGCGGTCTCGCGCGAGGACAGTACCGCGCCCACGGCAAGGGTGCAGACCGCGGCAAAGTAGGCGAGCACCCACGTGAGCGATCCGCCCGACCAGGCCAGCAGCGAGGCCGCGATCATCGGCATGACGCCGCCGCCGAGGATGGTGCCGAGCTGGCGGCCGAGCGAGACGCCCGACAAGCGCAGGCGCGCGTCGTCGAATCGCTCGGGGTAGAAGCTGCCGCTGACGGCGAGCGACATCGGCTGCAGGATCGCGCCTGGAATGGCCATCGCCAATATCACCAGCCATCCCTCCTTGGCGCGGAGCATCGGAAAGAACAGCGTCAACACGTAGAGGGCGGCGAGCAGGTACGACGCGCCGAGCAGCGGCTTGCGGCCGATCCTGTCCGACAGCGCCCCGAACGCGGGATTGGTGAGGATACCGACGGCGTTGCCGATCGCGACGCCCGAGAGCAGCAGCCCGTTGCCCAGGCCCAGCGTCTGGATGCCGTAGGACAGGCCGAAGACCGAGGTGAAATAGAACGTCGACGACTCGGCCATGGCGCAGAAGAGCACCTGGAGCGTTGCCACCTTGCAACGCTGCAGCACCGCCAGCAGCGGGACGCGCTCCGGGGCCGCACGCGCCACGGCGCGCTGGAACGACGGCGATTCTTCCACCTTCATCCGCACGTAGAAGCTCACGGCGAAGATCAGCGCGCTCGCGAGGAACGGCACGCGCCAACCCCACGCGAGCAGGTCTTCCTGCGGCAGTGTCCCCACGGCAAACGCCGCGCCGGCGCCGAGCACCGTGCCCGCGGCGGCGCCGCTCGACACGAGCGCGGCAAAGAACCCGCGCGTGTTGCCCGGCGCGCTCTCCATTGCGAGCAGGGGGCCGGCCGCCGACTCCCCACCCAGCGAGAACCCCTGCAGAAAGCGCAGGCAGACGAGGATGATCGGGGCCGCGATGCCGACAGTCGCGAACGTCGGGGTGAGGCCGATCGCGGTCGTCGAGGCGCCCATCAGGACCAGCGTCGAAACCATGATCGGCTTGCGCCCGATGCGATCGCCGAAGTGGGCGAAGACCACGCCGCCGAGCGGCCGGGCGGCGAAACCGACGGCAAAGACGCCGAAGCCGGCGATGGTGCCCGCCAGCGGGCTCAGCGAGGGAAAGAACAGGCGGTTGAGCGCGAGCGGCGCCAGGAATCCGTAGACCAGGAAGTCGTACCACTCGATGGTCGTGCCGAGAAAGCACGACACCAGCATCCGCCGGTTCGACATGCTGATCGGCGCCGCGGCGGCATCGCGGACGTGAACCCGCGCGTGGGTGGTCTCGATCGCCATCTGGCTCTCCCTACACGACGACGTCTACCAGGATCGGCCCGCGCGACTGGAACGCGTCGCGCAGCGTCCGCGCCAGCTCGCGCGGGTCGTCGACCCGCACCCCGGCGCAGCCGAGCGACCGCGCCAGCCCGACGAAATCGATGCCGCGCACTTCGGTGCCGATCGGCGTCTTCAGGTTGAAATGCGAGAGGAACTCGCCGAGCGCCGCGTAGCCGCCGTTGTTGACGATCAGGATGGCCAGCGGGAGCTTCAGGTCGGCGGCGGACCACAGCGCCTGAATCGAGTACATCGACGACCCGTCGCCGAACAGGCCGATCACGGGCCGCGCGCTGCCGGTGGCCAGCGCGACCCCCACCGCCGCCGGCAGGCTGTGGCCCAGGCCGCCGCTGGCGCAGGTGAAGAAGCTGTGCGGCCGCTCGATCGGCAGGTAGGCCTGCATGGTGGCGCGGCTCGAGGGCGACTCTTCGACCAGGATGCTGTCGGCCGGGCGAGTCTCCGCCAGCGTCTGCATCAGATACGCGATCGAGATGCGATCGCCGGGCTCGACCCGCGGCGGCGGGCACCGCCCCTGGGGGGCGGGCCTGACTGGCGGTGCGGGACGCCGCAGCAGCGCCTCGCTGCCGAGCCG
>DATMDI010000421.1:0-2325 GCA_035557875.1 Vicinamibacterales bacterium | reverse complement strand
GTGTTCGTGCCGCCGATGCTGACGTTCAGCCGCCGGATGCCGTCGCGAACGCGCGTGAGCGCTTCCGCGGTGCCGTACCGGTGCACGTGCCAGGCGCCCACCGCGAGATGGGCCACGTGCGTCCATTCGGCCCTGCGCAGCGAGGGTACCGCGAAGCGCGAGGCCAGATCGTCGACATCGACTTCCGGCACCAGCGCGTGTCGCGACTGTAGCCACTCGCCCACGTCCGGCGCCAGTGCCGTGCCCTGCGCGTAGCCGGCCTCGGCTGCCCTCGCACGACCGCCCTCGCTCAGCGGGTTCCGAACCAGACACTCCAACGAGTTGTCATCAGGGAAGAGGAGACGCACGTGGCTGCCACCGGCCCGCAGTTGCGCGATTTCGTCGTCGAGCGGGCCGAGCGGGCCGGCGCCCGAGATCACGATGACCAGCCGATGACCGAACGCCAGTTGCGCGTTCGCCGCCGGGAGCGGACCCGCACCGTGTATCGTCGGCGATGGCGTCGCGAGGGGTGCAGCGCAGCTGGCAGCGACGGCGTCCACGAGCGGGACGCCCGCGGCGCGCGTCCATACCACGAGCCCGCCGGTGCCGTCCTCGAGCGCCGTGATCTGGAGCGGCCGATCGGGCCACGACTCGGCGCCGGCAAGGTCTCTTCGCAGCTCGTCCACCGCCCGCAGCAGACCGGCCGTGTCGCGACGGGACGCCGGCGCTGGCTTGCGTTCGCGCTCCAATGCGGCGTCGAGCGGAAGGCCGCAGGCGACGCGGGCAGCGGCGATGGCGCCCGCGGACGTCCCGACGATCAGGTCTGGGCGCATCACGTCCGAACCACCCGCCCGCAGGCCGGCGATGAGGCCCGTCAACCACGCCAGCCCCGGCGTTCCCCCGGCACCCAGCACCAGCGCCCAGGTCACGCTACCGCCCCAGCCAGCGGACCGCGGCGACCACGAGCCCCGCGACGAACACGCTGCCGAAGATCCGCTTGTTGTTGGCGGCGAGCCACAGCGGCAGATAGATGTCGAAGTTGGCGCGTCGATCGTCGGTGAAGCGCGCGGCGAGGTCGGTCAACGGGCAGCGCATGCCGTTGACCGCCAGCACCGCGACCTCGACGAGCATGACGGCGGTGAGGATCGCGACCCAGACGAAGCGGTTCTGCCAGGCGAGCACGGGAATCGCGATGATCACGGCGACGAGCATCGCCCAGACGGCGGTGTGCAGGAGCTTGATCGCGCGCAGCATGGCGGCTGGATCGACAGCCCTCGCGTCGCGGTCAGCGTCCTTCGACGGGGAGGCCGCGCGCCGTCCAGTCGCTCCACGACCCGACGTAGTTGCGCACGTCGAGGCCCACGTACCGGGCGGCGAAGTACAGCGCACTCGAGCGCAGGCCGATCTGGCAATAGGTCACGGCTGCGGACCCTGGTGCGGCGCCGGCCGCGCGGAACAGCTCCGTGAGCGCATCCCGGCTCTTGAACACCTGGTGGCGGGGATCAGCGAAGACATCCTGCCAGGTGAGGAGCGTCGCACCGGGGATGCGGCCAGCCGCGTATTCGCGCTGGCTCCGCGCGTCGAGCAGGGCCACGCCGCCGGTCTTCATCCGTGCCTGCACGTCGTCGGCGCTGACGCGCACCTCCGGGCGAAGCGCCGGCGTGAACGTGCCAGGAGGCGGCGCCACCGGCGTGCGGGCGATCGGCCGCTCCTCGGCTCGCCACTTGGTGATGCCGCCGTCGAGCATCGACACCCGCGTGTGGCCCAGGTAGTCGAGCACGAAGAAGAGCCATCCGGCCGACAGCGGCTCGCCGTAGACGACGACGTGCGACTGGTTGGAGACGCCGGCTGCCCGGAGCACCTTGACCAGATCGTCGGTCGCGGCCAGGTTGTGCCCGCCCTGCATGGTCATCAGCGATTCGTGCGGCACCGCGCGCGCGCCGGCGATCAGCGCCTCGTCGTGCGAACCCTGATCCGTCCACAGCACGACCAGATCCGGATCGGCGAGATGCTCGTTCAACCACTCCGTGGAGACGAGCAGCGGCACCGCGACCGCGCGCGTCTGGGCCGCGGCGGCGGAGGCGACCAGTTGAACCGCGAGACAGAACGCGACGAGCGCGATGCGACCCATGAGAGATCCTCGTGATGATCGCGCCGGTGCGGCACGGCGCCTGCGCCCATGCTACCGCGTCACAGGCGGCCGTCGGGCGCGTGCCTCACACCGGCGCCGGCGGCTCGATGCCGAGCTGCTGGTACATGGCCAGGAAGTCGTAGGTGTTCCAGCCCTCCTGGATTCGCCCATCGACGATTCTGGCCATCGTCATCCCGGTGAACTCCACGGACCGG
>DATMDI010000420.1:0-13808 GCA_035557875.1 Vicinamibacterales bacterium | reverse complement strand
ATGGCGAGCCGCGCCAGCAGATAGAGCTGCCCAGCGATGAACGCCGCCCACATTGCGGCCCCGGGGCCGGGAATGCCGGGCGCGGCGAGCGCCCACACCGCGAGGAGCAGCACGAAGACGACGCCGTTCAGGGCGTAGAGCCCGACGACGCGGAGCGGATGCCGGCGCAGGAAGCGCAGCGAGGCCAGCACGGCGCCGAGGGCGCTGCGGCGGTCCTCGACCACCAGCCGGATGCGCGCGAAGTCGAAGACCACGTTGACGATCACCAGCGCGGCGCCGAACAGCAGGTAGAAGAGCACCCGCCACAGGAGCGTCATGGGCTCCGCGCCGAGGCCGCGCGTCACGTCGCGATAGAGATCGAGGAACAGCCACGGGTGCAGGTAGCGGAAGAGCGCCCAATAGAAGAGGCCAGCCACGGCCGCCAGCCGCGCGAGGCGGAAGAACAGGCGGCCCGCGGCGCTGAAGAAGCCGTGCGCGCGAGTCGCGCGCTGCCGGGCATAGCGATCGATGATGCCGCCGCTGATGAAGGTCCAGAGCGCGAGGTACGCGGCGAGCAGCCACATCAGCGCGGGAGGAGGGTAGCGCGCATCGAGGAGGCGGCTGAGCGCATCGAGCGTGGAGGCGAAGCCGATGACGGACGGCGTGAAGGTTGCGCCGAGCCCGGACGCCTGCGCCGTGAACTCGGTCCACCAGTCGTAGCTGACGCTGTCGGCGACCGCACCAGCCGACAGGCTGGTGCCGAGCTGGGCGGCGATCTGGTCGCGGAGGAGCGCGGCGAGCGGCAGGGCGAGCAGGAAGGTGACGGCGTGGACGCCCAGCGCCACGCCTGGCGCGCGCAGCACCCGCCGCCACCCGTCGGTCCAGGCGCGCAGCACCACGATCAGCCGAAGAAGCCCGAGGTGATCATCAGCTCCTGGAGCCAGACCATCCACGTGAGCGACCACTTGCGCGCGGCCTCGGCCGCGCGCGGCTGCGTGGTGCGCGTGTTGTTGGTGCGGTTGACGTCGAGCAGCAGCACCTGGCCCGGATCGACCGCCACGCTCGCGGCCCGCAACGGACGGTCGTAGGCGTAGAGGACGCGGCGCTCGCGGCCGTCCCAGTGTTCGGCCGCCTGGCTGCCGTCCGCGAAGGTGGTGACGACCTCCACGGGAAACGTCGCCTCGCCAAGCCGCTGCACCGCCACGGTGGTGCGGAAGCGGCCCTCGCCTGCGGCGTCGCTCTTGAGGTCCTGCACGGCGTAATCGAAGGTGTTCGAACCGCGGTAGACCTCGTCGAAAAACCAGGTCAGGTCCTGGCCGCTCACTTCGTTCACGACCTGGAAGAAGTCCTCCGGACGCGGGTGGCGGAACTTCCAGCGGTCGTAGTAGGTGGCCATCACGCGCCGCATCGTCGGCCAGCCCAGATGACGCTCGAGCGTGTGCATCCACAGCGCCGCTTTGTCGTAGGTGATGGCGCCGAACGATCGCGGCCAATAGCGGAACGTCGGCGTGGTCTGCGCGTCGGCCTCGGCGTCGGGCCGGTAGGTCGGCATGCGGTTGCCGCTCACCTCGCGCGAGAGCGGCACGTCGAGCGTGAAGGGAAGGAAGGTGCCGAAGGTGCGCACCGCGAGGGTGTTGGGCAGGCGCGCCTCCTCGATGGCGCGCGCCGTTGCCCACGTCGTCATGCCCTCATCCATCCAGCCGTGCTCGAACTCGTTGGTCGCGACGATGGCATAGAACCACTGGTGCCCGGTTTCGTGAATGACCGTAGCCTCCGGCACCGTGACCCGCGACGGCGCCAGCCAGTTGGCACGGCCGGTGAAGAGCATCGGGTACTCCATGCCGTCGCTGTCGCTCTGGTAGGCGGGGTCGACGATGGTGATGTTGCCGTAGGGATAGGGCCCGAACCACTCGCCGAAGCGCTCGAGCGCGGCCGCCGTGGCCGCGAAGTGACGCGTCTCCTGGCCGCGGTGCTCGGGCCGGAGCAGGAGCCGCATCTCCACGCTCGGCAGCGCCTGGTGGTTGAAGGCGCGGCGTTCCTCGATGAAGGACGGGCTCGTGACCCAACCGAAGTCGATGACGTCGTCGGCGTGATAGGTGTGGGTCGTGGTGCCGTCGGCGTTGTCCATCCGCCGCATTTCCCTGCCCGAGGCGCCCACCTTGTAGCCGGCGGGTACCGTCATCTGCACGTCGTAGACGCCGAAGTCGGCGTAGAACTCGGTGACGCGGTGGAACTGGTGCGTGTTCCACCCCGTGTCCTCGAGCACCCCGATCTTGGGAAACCACTGGCCGAAGAAGAAGTAGTCGCCAATCCAGCCGGTGCGCGCCGCGGCAAACGGTATCCGGCCCGTCCACTCGATCTCGATCTCGACGCTCCCGCCCGGGTCGACGGCAGCCGGCAGCATCACGGCCATGACCGTGCGGTCGGCCGCGTTTCCGTCATCAGGGGCGACGTAGCGGATCGCCCCGGTCAGGTCCAGCGCCTGGCCGCCGGCGGGGGTGACCCGGAGACGCGTGATGTCGCTCGACGCCGCCTCCTCGGGCCGCCGCTCGGCATCCTGCAGCCGTCGCGCCGGCGGAGTGGCCAGCCGATCTTCGCGCAGCCAGCTCGAGTCGGCGTTGCGCCAGGCGTTCCAGTAGAGATGGAACTGCAACTCGTTCGTGGTGGCGGCGCTGATGTTGCGCCAGCGGATGGTCTCGCGCCCTTTCAGCTCCTTGCGGACGGGATCGAGCCGGACCGCGATGTCGTAGCTGGCATTGCGCGGTGACAGCGCGTCGGGCAGCGGATCGTCGAACGACTGGACGCCGCCGCGGCTGGCTGCGGCTGGCGGGGGACCGGCGGGCGCGGCCGGCGGCGGAGCAGGCGCGGGCTCCTGCCCGCCCACCTGCAGGCCCGCGACCGCCACCAGCACCGCGCCGACGACGAATGGCAAGAGGACACGTTCGCGCACGCTCAGGCTGGATATTACCCCGCGGGTCGGGAATCGTCGGGCCCGTGGCCGTGTCGAGGGTCGTGCCGGCGCGCGCCACCCCGACGGGTCGCCGATGGACAGCAGTTCGAGGATGGCCTCGGCGGCCGGAACGAGCCGCCGGGCCCGGCCATCTTCTCGCCGGGCAAATAGGCCCTTGTCTGATATATCAGTAACAGATATAACACTGGCATGTATATACAACGAGCCGTCGCCCACGCGCGGCGAGTCGTGTTGTCGGGGGTGCTCCTGGCCGCCTGGGTTACCGCTGCCGCGGCGCAGCCGCGGCCGGACTTCTCGGGCGAATGGGTGTTGAACCGGCAGGAGAGCACGCTGCCGCCGCCGGTGTCCGCGGTGGAGAGCGGCGTCGTCCGCATCGAGCATCGCGAGCCCACCTTCACGTTTCACCGCACTTACGTGATCGGTGGTGCGCCGCGCGAGGTCTCCTTCACGCGTGCCACCGAGCAGGGGCGCAGTCCACAGGGCAATCACGACGCCGTATGGATCTACGATCGGCGCTAGTGATGGCCCATCAAGCGCTCACCCCCGCCGTGTTCCACGTGCTGCTGGCGCTCGCCGACGGCGACAAGCACGGCTACGCGATCATGAAGAGCGTCGAAGAACACACCGCGGGTGCGCTCAAGATGGGAGCCGGCACACTTTACGGCACGCTCCAGCGCCTCACCGAGGCCGGCTGGGTCCTGGAGGTCACGCCGCCGCAGGCCGTGTCGGTTCGCGACGAGAAGCGGCGCTTCTATCGGCTCACCGGCGAGGGCCGTCAGGCGCTCGGTGCTGAAGTACGCCGGCTCGAGGATCTCGTGCGCCTGGCGCGCCGGTCGCGAGGGGTGCCCAAGGTCGTGCGCCGCTAGCCGGCAACGGGGAGGGGGTCGTGATCCATGCCTACGAAGTGCTGCTGCGGTTGTATCCGGACGCCTTCCGGCGGCGCTACGGAGCCGAGATGGCGCTCGATTTCGCGGACGCGCTCGACGCGGCCCGCGCCGGCGGATCGATGGCGGTGGCCAGGTTCGCGGCCCGGGCACTGGGAGATCTGGCCATGAGCGTGCTGCGTGAGTGGACGCGGGCAGGACGACTGGGGTGGGTCGCCGCGACGGCCGGCATCACGCTGGCGCTCTGGGGCCTGGCGCTCCGGCCGTGGATGTGGAACTGGGACATCGAGCCCGGGCCTCCTGCGGACGGGCGCTCGGCGCCGCCGGTCACGGAGGGGGAACTGCTGGTACTCGCCGTGCTCGCGCTCGTGCCGATTGTCGTCGTGATTCTGTTCGCCGGCCGTCTCACGCACACGCGGAACCACTAGAGAGTCGCGTGATACGATTCGCGGCCTCCGGGAACCTTTTCCACGAGGCCGCCATGAATCGTCATCGCTCCAGCGTGTTGTGGACCGCTGCCGCACTGACCCTGACGTTTGCCGCCGTCATCGCTCAGGGTCCGGGTCAGGCGCCGCCCGCGCCGGCCTTGCCGGCTGAGTTCAACACCCAGACCGGTCAGCGCATCAAGGTCACGCTGGTGGCCGGCGGCCTGTTCCATCCCTGGAGCCTGGCGTTCGCCGACGCGCGCACGATGCTGGTTGGCGAGCGGAACGGACGCGTGCGCGTGATCCGCGACGGCGCGCTGCTGGCGAAGCCGGCGTGGGAGGCGCCGCCGCATCCGGCCACCGACAACGGCCTGCAGTTCATCGTCCTGCATCCGCGCTTCGCCGAGAATGGCCTCGTCTATCTCTCCCATCCGAAACGCGGCGACAAAGGCAACACGCTGGCGATTTCACGCGGGCGCTTCGACGGCGCCGCGCTGACCGACGTGAAGGAGATCTTCGTCGCCGACGCGTGGGAGACGAGCGGCAACATGGCCGGCCGCCTGTTCTTCGGACCCGACGGATCGCTGTACGTGACGGTCGGCGATCGCGATCGTATCTGCTGCAACGCGGAGCAGCGTCGACCGGACGGGTCCGACGACAACAGCCTGCGCATGAAGGCGCAGTCGCTCGACAATCACGTCGGGAAAACGCTGCGCCTCAAGGACGACGGCACCGCGCCGCCCGATAATCCCTTCGTCGGCCGCGCCGGAGCCAAGCCCGAGATCTTCACCTATGGACATCGCAACGGCTATGGCCTCTCGATCCATCCGCAGACCGGCGAGCTGTGGCAGGCGGAGATCGGGCCGCTCGGCGGCGATGAGGTGAACGTGCTCGTGGCCGGCCACAACTACGGGTGGCCGCTCGTGTCGATGGGGCGCAACTACACGGGTTCGCTCGTCTCGGACAAGCCGTGGGCGCGCGACGGCATGGACAACCCGCGGATGTTCTGGGTACCGTCGATCAGCCCGTCGAGCCTGATGTTCTACAACGGCGACAAGTTCAAGGGGTGGAAGGGAAGTGTGTTCGTGGGCGGCCTGACGAACCGCACGCTGCTGCGAATGTCGTTCAACCAGCCGTCGCAGGCCGAACGCCGCGAGGCGCTGCTCGTCCCGCTCGGCATCCGTCCGCGAGACATCCAGCTCGGGCCCGACGGCAATCTCTACATCGCGACCGAAGGCGCCAGCGGCGGCACCGCGGCGGACGGGCTCGTGCTCAAGATTGAGCCCGTCCCGTGAGGCTCAAGGCTCACGGCTCGAGGGGCCACGCAAGAAACGGCTCGAGCGTTTCTGCCTGAGCCCTGAGCCTACTGCTTTCCGAACCGCTGGTTCTCCTCGCAGATGAACTCGATGATCTCCTGCTCGGGCATGAGGCGCTGGTTGACGCGCACTGTCCACGGCTTCGTGTACGCCTTCGGGTCGTTCACGGTCACGTCGATCGTCATCTGCCCGTAGCTGGTGCGGCGGATACGCTCGGTCAAGGTGGCGGCGTCGGTGAGCGGTGAGCCGATGATGTCGAGCCAGCCGTCTTCGCGCATGTGCGTGGTCTCGACGACCAGCGTGTCTCCCTCCCACCGTCCGACCGAGTAGCCGTAGTACCAGGGCTGAGGATCGCCGGTCGGCGCCTTGCGGCCGTCCATGAAGATCTGCCGGATGCCGGAGCTGGCTTCGTAGAGAATCACCAGCAGCTTCGGCGTCTGCACGAACTTCCGCGGCGCGCCCTGGGTGTGGAACTGTACGATGCCCATCGGCAGGCACCACGCCTCGGGGTTGTCCTTGCTGTTGTCGGCGACGCGCTTCTTCAGGATCTCCTGCCCCAGCGGGGTCAGCGGCAGACCGCCCTTGATGTTCTGGCCGACGTCGCGGAAGCCCGCCAGCGGCGGTGCGTCGGCGGCCGGAGGCGGGGCACCGCGGCCGGGAAACGCGTTCTGCCCTTGCCACAGCCCGGACAGGTCCGGCTTGCCGTCGGGTGTGCGCGGCGCCGGTGCGTCGAGGTCCGGCTCGCCGGCCTTGGTCCGCGGCACGCTGGGGTCGGGATGATTGGGCCACTGGGCGAGCAGCGTTGACGACAGCGCGGCCACGAGCGCCGCGATACCGGCCAGAGTGCGTGACGCCTTCGGAGTCATCCTCATCCATCCCCTCGAATTCGCGGCGGGCCCGCGGACGGCGTTATTATGCTCGACGTGGCGCGCCGATGCGGGGTGTCCGGCGCGCCTCGCGAACCGGCGTCAAGCCGGTTTGCCAGACACTGGGGCCGCGCTCGTGGCGGGCCGTGCAAGGAGTTCAAGGGATGAGGTCCAAGTCGATCGTCGTCGCGTGCGTCAGCCTTGCCGCGCTCATCGGGTCGTCGCCGGTCCGGGCGCACCACGCGTTTGCCGCGGAATACGATCGCGACCGGCCCATGACCGTCACCGGCACGGTCACGAAACTCGAGTGGACCAACCCTCACGCTCGCATCTATGTGGACGTGAAAGACGACAAGGGCGAAGTGGTGAACTGGGACTTCGAGCTCGGTCCGCCCAATGGCCTGATGCGGCGCGGCTGGAACCGTAACTCGCTCAAGGCCGGCCACGTCGTGACCGTCGAGGGCTTTCACTCCAAGACCAATCCGCGCGGCGCCAACGCCCGTTCGGTGAAGCTGCCCGATGGACGTCAGGTGTTCGCCGGCTCGTCGTTCGACACCGGCGGTGCGGCCGAGGGCGAGGCCAGCTCGTCCAAGTAGCTGCCGGCTCTCGGGGCGGGCGGAACCGCCGCGCGCGTCGGCTCGTCTACTCTGGCGCCAGCCCGCCGGGGTCCAACGTGCACTTTCGTCTCCTGCTTGCCGTGTGTGCTGTCGTGGTCTGTTCGACCGCGGGCGGCGCGCGTACGGCCCAAACCGCTCCATCCGGCACGACCGACCTCGATGCGTTCATGGCGCGCGTGCTGCTGCGGCGCGACGACAACTGGACGAAGCTGCAGCAGTACGTCCTCGACGAGCGCGAAACGTTCCAGATCCTCGGGCCCGGCGGCGCTCCCATCTACGGCTGGCGGCGCGAGTACACCTGGTTTCCACGCGACGGCGTCTTCATCAGGAGCCCGCTGCGCGTGGACGGCGTGACGATCTCGGAGGCCGACCGCCGAAAGGCCGAGGACGACTGGGTCAAGCGGGAAGAGCGGCGTGAGGCTTTCCGCGCGAAGCGCGACGGCAGGGGCGAGGCATCGAGCGACGCACCGGCCGCCGGCGACGCAACCGCGCCGCCAACCGCGGACGGCGTCCGGCAGGCCCTCGAACCAGGGTTCGTGTCCGCCGCCTATTTCCTGAAATTCAAGTTCGATCCGGGCCAGTACGCGCTGGCCGGCCGCGAGACGCTCGAAGGCCGGCCCGTGTTGCGCATCGAGTACTACCCGACGAAGCTGTTCAGCGAGGGGCGGGCCCGGCCCAATCGCCGCGTACGCGAGCGCGACCTGGACATCGAGCCGAAGATGAACAAGACAGCGCTCATCACGCTCTGGATCGAGCCCGCGGCCCAGCAGATCCTGAAGTACGAGTTCCGCAACCTGCCGTGGGACTTCCTGCCCGGCCGCGCCATCCTGCGCGTGGACGGGGTGACGGCGTCGATGGAGATGGGCCAGCCGTTCCCCGACGTGTGGCTGCCGCGCGGCGTCCGGATCGCCACCGAATTCTCCACCGCCGCGGGGGACGTGGCCGGCCGTTTCTCCACCGACTATCACGACTATCGCCTGGCCTCGGTGAGCACGAGGATCCGGTGAGCCGCGCGCTCATCGCCGTTCTCGGCGCGGCGACGCTGCTGGCGGCGCCGATCCCGTCGTCGGCGCAAGGCGAGACGATCAACGAAATCCGCGTTCACGGGAACCACGCCACGCCCGACGCCGACGTGTTGTCGCTCAGCGGGCTCAAGGCGGGAGAACCCGCAAGCGACGAGCGTCTGCGCGCGGCCGAGCAGTCGCTGCGGGGCAGCGACCGCTTCGAGGCGGCGCAGGTGCTGAAGCGCTTCCGGTCGCTCGAGGATCCCACCGACATCCTGGTCATCATCCTCGTCGAGGAACGCCCCGCTGTGACGACCGACAATCTGATGCCAAGTCCGTTCAAGCGGCTGCGCGCCGCGCAGCAGTGGCTGCCGATCTTCAACTATGCCGACGGCTACGGTCTCACCTACGGCGCGCGCACCAGTTTTCGCGGTGTCGCGGGCCCGCGGAGCCGCCTCACACTGCCGTTCTCCTGGGGCGGCGAGCGCCGCGCGGCCGTCGAGCTCGAGCGGACCTTCGACTCGGGACCGCTTTCGATGGTGCGTGGGGCCGTGGCGATCAGCCGACGCGTGAACCCGCACCAGGAGCAGTCCGACGTGCGGGGCGGGCTGCGGCTCGACGCCGAGCGCCGCGTGCGGCCGTGGCTGAGCGCCGGCGTCGACGGGCGCCTGGAACGGGTCGAGTTCGGTGGCGCCGCCGCCACCAGCCACGCCGCCGCGGGAGTGCACGTCACGGTGGACACACGCGTCGATCCGTCGTTTCCGCGCAACGCGATCCTGGCACGCGCCGGCTGGGAACGGGTGACGTTCGAGGCCGGCCGCGCCGGACGGGCGCTGGTCGACGCGCAGGGATTCGTCGGCGTGGTCGGGTCGTCGGTGCTCGCAGTGCGCGCGCAGGCGGCGCGTTCGGACGCGCCGTTGCCGCCGGCCGAACAGCCGCTGCTCGGCGGCAGCACGACCCTGCGCGGCTACCGGGCCGGGTACCGCGCCGGCGACAGCCTGGCCGCCGTGTCCGCCGAACTGCGCGTGCCCTTCAACTCGCCGCTCACCGCCGGGCGGTTCGGCGTGAAAGGCTTCGTCGACGCCGGCACGGTCTGGGCGGCGGGCACCCGGCTGTCGGACCAGCCGTGGGACCGGGGAATCGGCGGCGGCGTCTATTTCGGCGCCGCCGTCTTCATGGTCGAAGTCGACGTCGCATGGCCCGAAGAGGGATCGCCGCGCGCACACGTGACGCTGGGCGTCACCTTCTGATCCGGGGCCGCCCTCACTTGATCGGAATCCAGATCTCCACCTCGCCCTGCCCGGTCCGGCCGTCGAACCGCTCGTCGTAGCGCTCGAACTCGGGGCCGCCGGTGGCCTCGAGCCCGGCGCCGGGCAGCCCCTGGTTCCAGATCGAGAACCAGGTGCGGCGGATTGCCGAGACGTGGTCCTTGTGCGTGAACACCGCGTAGCGCTGCGCTGGAATCCGGAGCCGGCTCCAGTCCCCGGGCACCTGCGAGAAGTCGCGCACTTCGACCCCGGTCAGGTAGTCGGCATGTCCAGCGTCGTCGCTGTTGTGAATCACGCCGTAGGCGGTGCGGCCCACCTGGCTTGGCACGTGGTCCAGATGCGGCATGAAGCGCTGCCACTGCGCCGGAATCGAGGCGCTCGCGGTGTTGTCGTAACGTTCGTTGAGCCCGGCGATGAGCAGTGGACGTTCGTCCACGATTCGTGGCGGGTCGAGCGGCGTCAGCATCGAGTCGTCCATACGAAGGGCCTCCAGCAGGGGAAGGTCGGTGACGTGCCCGCGCGCCCGTACCGCGTCGGGCGTCAGGGCGAAGTGGTCGCGGAAGGCGCGGGTGAAAGCCTCGTGCGAGCCGTAGCCCCACTCGAGCGCGATCGCGAGAATGTCGGGTGCGCCCGCCGCGAGACGCTTCGCGGCCTCGCTCAGCCGGCGGCCGCGCACGTAGGCCATCAGTCCGCGGCCCGTGGCCAGCGCGAAGGTCCGCGACAGGTGATAGCGCGAGACGCCGGCCACCGCGGCGACCTCGTCGAGCGTGATCTCCTGGGCGAAGTGGCTTTCGATGAACCACAGGGCTCTGGCGATCGGGTCCAGGGGCGTGGTGTCGCGCGCCATGACTGCAAGCGTAGCAATGCGATCGTCCGGCCGCTTGATGCGGATTGCGGCGGACGCTGGCGGGCGGCGCACGGTTCGGCCCTCGCCGGTGGCGCGCGGGTTCCGCGGACAACCGGTCGCGCAAGAAACGTCAAGACAGGGGTCGAGGGGGTCGCCTATGATCGCCGCCGTCGATGCCGAGCCCCGCCGACCTGCTGACCCTGCTGCGCGACGTGCGCGGCCGCCTCGCCGGCGACGTGTCGCTCGACGCGCTGGCCGCGCGGTCGGGGTGGTCGTCGTTTCACCTGCACCGTGCGTTCCGCCGGGTGGTCGGCGAGACGCCGAAAACCTACACGCAGCGGCTGCGGCTGGATCGCGCTGCCGCGCGACTGATCACCACCACCGACCGCGTGGTGGACGTCGCGTTCGAGTGCGGGTTTGGCAGCCACGAGGTGTTCAGCCGGGCGTTTTCGCGCCGGTTCGGTCGCAGCCCTGAGCGCTACCGGGCCGCGGCCCGGTCGGCGGTGCCGCCCGAGGTTCGCGCACGCCACGCCGAGATCACGGAGGCGTCCGGTCCGTGCCTCACGCTCTATCACCTCTCGCTCGACCAACCAGAATCCGGCAGGGCGGGGCTCGAGCCTCGCCGCAGGAGGCCCCTCATGTCCACACTCGCCATCGAGCGCCAGGAACTGCAGCCGCAGCCCGCGCTTGTCGTGAAGCGCCGTATCGCGCGTACCGAGATTGCCGCCACGATTGCCGAGGGCCTCGGGAAGACCTTTCCCTATGCGCTGCAGAACAGCCTTGCCATCGCCGGCCGGCCGTTCGCACGCTATTCCGACGTGGGGCCGGGCCTGATGACGATCGAAGTCGGCACGCCGCTCGCGGCTCCGGCCGACGGCGTCGGCGACATCGAAGCGATCACGTTGCCGGGCGGTCCCGCCGCTGTGGCGGTGCACATGGGCGCATACGACAAGCTGCAAGACACCTACGCGGCCATCGAGCGTTGGATGCAGCAGCAGGGCGTGCGCGCCGCCGGTGCGCCGTGGGAGTCGTACATCACCGATCCGGCCGAGCATCCCGACCCGGCGAAATGGCGCACCGACGTCTTCTGGCCGATCAGTACGTAGGGGCCGGACGTGGGGGCCGCCTTCAGGCGGCCCGCGTGGGCCGGCTAAACCCGGCTAAACCCGGCCCCCAACGTGCTGATCACTGGACGATGGTCGTCGGCGGGATGGTGCCGGCGCGCGGCCGGCCGAGGCCCTTGTAGAAAAAGCGCTGAAAACGGCGGGCGTCGAAGTTCTCGCCGACGTAGATGTTGCCGCGGCTGTCCACGGCAATCGCGTGCGGCACGTTGAGCGCGCCGCCCCACAGCCCCTGCTGGCCGAAGCGCGCGACGATCCGCAGCGACTGGCGTTCGAGGATCCACACGTGGTGGTTGGCGCCGTCGATCATGTAGAGCCAGCGCTGCTGCGGATCGGTGGAGAGCGCAAAGCCCGACGCCGCGCCTTGCAGCAGCGTCCGCTTCGAGACGAACGTCTCCTTGACGTACGTGCCGTCTTTCCGGAACACCTGAATACGGTTGTTGGGCCGGTCGGCCACGTAGACGAAGCCGTCGCGCGAGATGGCGATGTTGTGCGGCAGGCGGAACTGCTGCGCGGGTGGCCCGTCGGGGTTGTAGGGACCGAGTGGCGTGTCGTCCGGTTTGTTGCCGTAGGCGCCCCACATCCGCTTGAACGCGAACGTCGCGGCGTCGAGCACGATGACGCGGCGGTTGCGGTAGCCGTCGGCCACGTAGAGCTCGTTCGAGACGGGATCGATCGTGAGGTTGGCCGGCTGGCCCAGGTTCCGCGTGTCGGCGCTGCCGCCGTTCGTCCCCGGCTTGCCGAACTGCTGCAGGAACTTGCCCTCCCGCGTGAACTTCAGAAGATGGGCGTCGTTCTGGCCGCTGCCGGCGAGCCACACATTGTCCTGGGCATCCACGAAGACGCCGTGCTCGGTCTGCGGCCAGTCGTAGCCCTGGCCCGGCCCGCCCCACGAGCGGATCAGCGTCCCGACCTGGTCGAACTCGAGTACCGCCGGCGCCGGGATGCAGCAGTCGGCCTTGGGCGGCGTGTCGTCGGACCCCGTGAAGCGTTCGTTCGACGCCAGCGACCCCGGCCGCTGCACGACGTAGAGGTGATCCTGGCGATCGACCGCCATCCCCCCGATCGGACCGATGGCCCAGTCTTCCTTCATCGGCTTGGGAAACGTGGGGTCGTACTCGAAGATCGGCACCGTCGCGGCTGGCGCCTGGAGTGCTGGCGCCTGGGCCCCGGGCCCGGGTTTCCATAAGAGCGGGATGGCCACGATCGCGGCGATGACGGCCAGGTGGCGCAGGAGCTTCATGGCGTTCCCAAGGGTAGCGCGACCCGTGTCGAAATGGACCGGCGTCGTTCGACGTGTCAGCAGGAGGTAGTACCGGTATGGCTGTGGTGATTTCCAGGGACGGCACCCGCATCGGGTTCGATCGCGAGGGGCAGGGCCCTCCCGTCGTGCTGGTGGACGGCGCGATGTGCTACCGGGGCTCAGGGCCGATGAAGCCGCTGGCGGCGCAGTTGGTGCCGCACTTCACCGTGTACATCTACGACCGGCGCGGGCGTGGCGAAAGCGGAGATACCCAGCCGTGGTCGCTCGAGCGCGAGGTCGAGGACCTTGCCGCGTTGGTCCGCGAGGCGGGCGAGCCGGTCTACGTCTACGGCATCTCGTCGGGCGCGGTGCTGGCTCTCGAAGCGGCCGATCGCGGCGTACCCATTCGCAAGCTGGCGCTTTATGAAGCGCCGCTGATGCTGGACGCCACGCGGGAGCCGCTCGGCGACGACTTCCTGCCGCGCATGAAGGCGCTGATCGCCGCCAACCGGCGTGGCGACGCGGTGAAGATGTTCATGAAGGCCGTCGGCGTGCCGGCGATCGGCATCTTCTTCATGCGGCTGATGCCGGTGTGGAAGAAGCTGACCGCGATCGCCCACACGTTGCAGTACGACCTTGGGATGACGACGCCGTACCAGCAGGGCCGGCCGCTGCCGGCCGGACGCTGGTCTGGCGCGGTCATGCCCACGCTGGTGATGGACGGCGGCAAGAGTCCCACGTGGATGCGCAACGCGCAGGCGGCGATCGCGCGAGTGCTGCCGCGCTCGACCACGCGGACACTGGAGGGGCAGAACCACATGGTCGGCGCCCGCGCCATCGCGCCCGCGCTGATCGAATTCTTTCACTGAGCCGGCGGGGCGGGCAGGCGCCGGGGCCCGGGAAACATCGCGTCCATCTCTTCGCGCGTAAGCACCGCGGTGCCGCCCGTTTCCGTGGCCAGCGCCGACATGGCCTCGCCCGCCGCCGCGTCGTAGGCGGTCCACTCGTTCGATGGGGCACCAGCTGGCGACCCCCACTCGATGCGCCCGGGCCGGATCGCGACGATGATGGCGCGGGCACGCGTCGCAGCCTCGATGACCTCATTCGGCCGGGGCACCGTGCGCGTGTCGTACCCGTCGCTGACGTAGAACACCGTGATCGGCGCACCGTTCGAGGCGGTGGCGAGTCGGTCTATCGCCTCGACGGCCGTCGCGTACGCGAGAGCGGCGCGACGCCGCAGTTCCGGCGCCGCCTGGGGGCCGAGCCG
>DATMDI010000419.1:0-5200 GCA_035557875.1 Vicinamibacterales bacterium | reverse complement strand
CGGATGGTCGCTATGCAGGGCGGGCTGCGGCACGTGGGACGGGGCTGCAGCACGTAGGGCGGAGCTTCAGCCCCGCCGGGTATCAGGTCGCTGTGATACCGTCGCCGCGAGCCCCACGGGCGGCTTCCCATGAGCGGGGTCTTCATCAGCTATCGACGCACCGACAGTGACGTGGCCGCGGGGCGCCTCGCCGACGACCTGTCGGAAATCCTCGGTCCCGGCCGGGTCTTCCGCGACATCGATTCTCTCGAAGCGGGCGAGGACTTCCCCCGCGCGCTCGATCGCGCACTCGACTCCTGCTCCGCCGTCATCGCGCTGATCGGACCGCGCTGGTCGAACGCCGTCAACGACAAGGGCGATCGGCGCCTGGACGATCCGAAGGATTGGGTGCGGCTGGAGATCGCGCGGGCCCTCGAGCGCGACATCCGCGTCATCCCCGTCCTGGTGTCCGCGACGATGCCCAGGGAGCTGGAGCTGCCGCCAGACCTGGCGCCGCTGCTGCGGCGCCACGCGGTGGAATTGACCGACCGGCACTGGAAACAGGACGTCGAGGAGCTCGCGCAAGCACTGGAGCGGATTCCCGGCTTCGGCACCCGCGGCGTGCCGCCGGTTGTGCGCGCGCGGGTCGTCACCCTGCGTCCCGTACTCGCGGCCATCGCCGTGCTCGTGGTGCTGCTGACGGCCGGAGCCTGGCTGGTGTGGCGGCCGGGAACCGCGGGACCAGCCGCGGCGACCGCAATCGAGTCGACGCCGAAGGCGGCTCCGATCGACCTGTCGCCGGGCGTGCGGATTCGCGACACCGGCACCGAGGGCGCCGTGGCGGGCCTGGTGACGGCCATGGCGATGGAGGCCTCGCTCGCGCACCAGAAGCGGCCAGTCACATTGTCGGCGCGGTATCTCTACGAGAAGGCCAAGACGATCGACCGCTTCGGCAGCGGCACCGAGGGCACCGACATGTCCGCCACCCTCTACGTGGCCGAGACCTTTGGCGCCCCGCCCGAGGATCGATGGCCCTACGTCGCGGGCTCGCGCGCGCTGCCAAAGGGCGTGACGTGGGCGTCGATGGACGATGAGGCGGCGAAGTACCGCGCGCGCACGTTTCGCCTCGCCGGCTACGACGACATCGCCGGCCAGCTCGCGCAGGGCCGCCCCGTCCTCGGCACGATCGACGTCACCAGCGCGTGGTCGACCGACGAGGCCGCCAGGACCGGGATCATCAAACCGACAGCGCAGGACACGGACGGCGCCGGCTCGGTCATCGCGATCGTCCGCTTCGATCCCGCTGACGGATCGATCGGCTTCGCCCACTCATGGGGCGTGAGCTGGGGAGACAACGGGTTCGGGCACCTGAGCGCGGCGGACGCGAAGAAAGCGCTGCACGAGCTGTGGTCGATCGAAGTACCCAGCCCCTGAGCGTCGCACCTACCGCACCGCCAGCGAGACCGCCCACTTGGCCCCGGGCATCGCCACGCCGGCAATCTCCTGGTAGCTGACGTCGAAGAGGTTGCTGCCCTCGATCGCCACCTCGTAATGCGCCCCGACCCGCCGGGCGAGCCGGAGATCGAACAGCGCATAGTCGCGGTCTCCGACGGCTACACCCCCGGCCGGCTGCGGATACGGTCGCCGGCGCTCGCGATACTCGAAGCGCGGGGCCACCTGCAGCCGGGCGGGCAGCGGAATCGACGCGGCGGCGGTGAAGGAGTGCGGCGCGTAGTCGAGCACGTACTTCGACAGCTGGTCCACCGCCGACGCGTCGAGGTCGAGCCCGGTGTAGCCCGCCTGCACGAAGCCGCCGCCCGCGATCGACCGGCTCACCGACAATTCGATGCCCCTGGTATCGACGTCGCGCACGTTGTAGGTCTGCCAGCGCACGGCCGGCGACGGGCGCAGCCAGTCGATCACGTCGCTGTCGGCACGGTCGAACAGCGTAGCGTGCAGGGCCCAGTCGCGAGCGATGAACACGTCGGCCCCGCCCTCCCCCGCCCACGCGTGCTCCGGCCCGACGTCGGCGCGCGCCAGGTTGGCGGGGTCCGAGTAGTAGCGTTCGGTAAACGTCGGCACTCGGAACGCGCGGCCCACCGAGGCCCGCAACCGCAGACGCGACGCCGGCCACCAGCCGGCGCCGAGCGACGGGCTCCACGACGTACCGAACTCGTTGTAGCGGTCCACCCGCAGCGTCGCGTCGATCTGCGCGGTACGGGCAATCGGCCGGCGCCACTCGCCAAACCCACTCAGCCGCGCCGTCGAATGGTCGCCAAGGTTTGACGAGCGGATCCAGTCGCCGCCCCCCTCGATGCCGACGGCGGCGCTGCCGCCCCAGGCCGCCCGCGCTCCAGCCACGGTGGCGAGCACGGCGTGCGAACGGTGTTGGTTGTCCGATAGCGCAGGATTGGTCTGATTGAAGATGAAGTGGTCGCCGTGGGTGCGGTACGACTCGCCCAGACGCCAGCTCCAGCCGGCGCCGGCGCCCAGGTCATGCTCGGCGGCCAGCAGGGTCTGGTTGGTCCACTCGCGCGACGGCGCGTTGCCGCCGTAGAAGTTGTTGGCGCCAAATCCCTTCCACAGGTATGACAGCGACACCGTGGAGCGGCCGATCGCGGTGCGCGAGCGGACGATCGCGGTCTTGAAATCCCGGTCGTACATGAACCCCGACGAGCGGTCGGCCGAAGCGGTGAGCAGCTGGCTGACCCCGCCACTCTCGAGGCCCCACTGCGCGCTGCCCGCGGCGTAGCCGTCGGCGCCACCGCGCACCTCGAACGACGCCGGCGCCTGACGCCGCGTGATCACGTTCACGGTACCGCCGAACGCATCGGCCCCGAAGATGGCCGAGCCCGGGCCTTGCAGAATCTCGATCCGTTCAACCGCATCGAGCGGCACCGGGATGTCGCCGTTGTGGTGGCCCGACTGCGCGTCGTTGAGCCGTACGCCGTCCACGAGGACGAGCGCCTGGCCGAAATTTGCGCCGCGCAGCGCGAAGTCCGTCTGCACGCCGGCGATACCCCTGGCGCGCACGTCCACCGAGGGTACCAGCCGGAGCACGTCGGCAATCGTGTGGGCGGGCAGCGCCTCGATCTGCTGGCGCGTGATGATGGTCATCGTCCGCGTGATGCTGCCGAGTTCGACGGGACTGGTCGCGGCGGTGACGACGACGGTCTGGCGATAGGTGTCCTGCGCGGCGGCGGGCGCGGCGGCGAGCAGCGCGCCCAGGACGTAGAGGCGGGCACGACGAAGCAACATATCTCTCAAGTGTATGCGTCCGGCAGAGCGGTCTGAAGACCGCCCTCTAGGTTCGCTCCAACACGTAGCGGTCGGTTTTCAGACCGACCGGGCTCGGCGCTGGCTCGGCGCTGGCCCTGGCCGCGAGCGTTTCCTGTTTGCGGCCAAGCCACAGGCCGTTGACCACCCAGACCAGCGACAGTGGCACGGCGGCCCACGCGATTCCCGCCACGCCGAGGCCTGCGGCGCCCAGGAGTACTTGCGACCAGGCCCCCACTTGATCGCCCAGCCGGTACACGACCGTGTCGATGAAGTGCTTCGCCTTGTAGCGATCCTCGCGTGGCAGCACGATGAACAGCACCTCGCGCGCCGGGCGCGCAATCGCGAACTCGCAGGCCCGTCTCACCGCCTGGAACACCACGACGACAGCCACGGCCGGAATCGCACCGAGCAGGGCGAAACCCGCCGCCGAGACCGCGGGGAGCACCCCCAGCGTCACCGTCAGCCCAAGGAGGCGCACGAGGTTGCCGAATGCGAACAGTTGCAGCACCAGCGCCAGACCGTTCGTCAGCAGATCGACCCGCGCGAAAAACGCGGTCCGCGCGGCGCGATCGGCGAGCGATCTATCCACGATGCCTGCCAGCTGGAAATACAGCACGGTCGACAGGGTCGTGAACAGCAGCATGTAGAGGCTGATGCCGAGGAGGTACGGCGAGCTGGTCGCGTTCCGCACGCCCGCCAGCACGCTGCCACCGATGATCTGCTCCTGCGTGGGCGCCGACTGCGCCGCGCGCAGCCGCTCCGAGAGCTGCGACAGCCGCCGCACCGCCAGCACCGACAGCTCGAGCAGCGCGACCGAAAAGAAGAGCAGGAACACCGGCGGGATGTGCTCGGCGAGCGTCGCCGTCAGCAGCGACCCGGTGAGCGCCCCGAGCGTCCCGCCGGCGCTGATGATCCCGAACAGGCGCTTGGCCTGGTCGCGCGTGAAGATGTCGGTCATGAACGCCCAGAAGACCGACGGCACGAACAGGTTGAACACCGCCGCCCAGACGTAGAACACGCGCCCGGCCCAGATGTTGGCCTCGCCGTCGGCGGCGCGCAGCACCAGGAAAAAGACGATCAAATTCAGCGCAAAAAAGCGATACGACACCGCCACGAACTTCACCCGCGGAAGCCGGGCGACCAGCGCGCCGAACGCCGGATTGGAGATCGCTACGGCGACGAGGGTGCCGATCCAGAGCCACGGCAGGTTGTCCACGCCTCCGGCCACGGCGGCCTCTTCACGGATTGGACGGAGGACGTAATACGAGGCCAAGACTGCGTAGAAATAGAGCCAGGTCCAGCCGAGCGCCGGCAGTTCCTCGCGTCTGACGTCTACGACTCGACCCAGGAGGCGCACCATGTCACGGCCCTGCGCGGGCGGCAGACCCACCTGCCCCGGGGAATCCCTGAAGCCGCCGCGCCCCGGCAGTCTATACGAGCGCTCGAAGCATCGCCGCGCGCTCCCGGGCGCTCCACGTTACAGACGGGCTGTTGCAGAACCCCTTGCACAGGCGTAATATCCGCGCCGTCAGAGCCGGTTCGGACCCAACCCTCAGGAGGCAGAATGAATCGCGCACTTGCCATGTTCGCGGGCGCATTTCTGTGTCTGGCCATGTTGCCAGCCGCGGCGTTTGCCCAGCAAGCCACGATCGCTGGTGTGGCCAGAGACACTTCCGGCGCCGTGCTTCCAGGCGTCACTGTCGAAGTATCGAGCCCAGCCCTCATCGAAAAGACGCGGGCGGCCGTCACCGACGGGTCTGGCCAGTACCAGATCATCCAACTCGTTCCCGGCACCTACACGGTCACGTTCTCGCTTCAGGGCTTCAACACGTTCAAGCGTGATGCCGTGGAGGTGAGCGGAGCCGGCGTCGTCACCATCAACGCCGACATGAAGGTCGGCGAAATCGCCGAAACCATCACTGTCACCGGCCAGACGTCGCTC
>DATMDI010000418.1:0-2101 GCA_035557875.1 Vicinamibacterales bacterium | reverse complement strand
CATCTTCGACCGGCGCCGCGACGGAACCGAGCTCGAGATCCACTGCGGCGACCGCGTCGAGGACTCCCCAACCGAGCAGGTTGTCCGGCACGGCGCTCTGACTCGACGTCGCGCGCAGGGCGAGCAGGACGTCGTCGACCGAATAGGCCGGGTGCGCCTGCAGCAGGAGCGCCACGACGCCCGCGATGAGCGGACACGACAGCGACGTGCCGCTGAACGCCGCGTAGGAGTCGGTCGTCACGACCGTGGCGCTCTTCACGGCTACGCCCAACGCCGCCACATCGGGCTTCGTGCGCCCGTCCGCGGTCGGCCCGACCGAGCTGAAGTCCGCGCGAGCACCGGTGCGATCCACGGCGCCGGCCGACACGACGTAGAGCCCGTCCGCGGGCGCCACCAGCGTGTTCCTGGTGGGATGAAAACCACCGTTCCCGGCCGAGTTCACCACGACCACGCCTCGCGCCGCCGCCATCGTGGCCGCGCGAGTGGCCACCGCCGTCATCCCGTCCATGTCGCGGTCGGTGTAGCTCGCATGGGGCAGGTCGAACTGCGCATACCCCAGCGACGAGCTGATGACATCGGCTCCCCACGACTCGGCCCATTCCGCGGCCGCGGCCCAGTTGTCCTCTTCGATTGGCGTCTCGCTTCGGATGTCTTCAGTGACGGCCAGCACGAACGAGGCGCCAAAGGCGGGCCCGATGAGCTCGCCTGGCCGGAAGCCGCCGGCCACCGAGAGCGTCGCGGTCCCGTGGCCGTCGCCGCCTCCGCGCACGTCGTCGATGCCACGGATGAAATCCCATTGGCTCACGATCTTCATCGCGGAGAAGGCTTCGTGTTCGAGGTTGGGAAAGCCGGTATCGAACAGCGCGACCAGCACGCCGTCTCCGGACAGGCCCCGCTCGTGGAGTTCGGGCACGCGGATCTGCGAGAGCTGCTCGAACGAGGTGCCGTAGTCGAGCGCATGCGTACTCAGCCCCCGGAGGCGATGTCCGTCAGGCGCGGCGGCCGGCCGAACCGCCTCCTGCGGTTCCCTCTCGGCGCGATACCGGTGCACGACGTCCAGGCGGTCGACGAAGGGCAGCGCGGCCAGTGCACGAACCTGTGCGGCCGTCGCCTCGACGCTCGTCGCGTTCAACCAGCGCAGCGTATGGCGTACGCGCGTCACACGCACCGCCACCTGCTCGACATACGCAGACGCCACCGCCCGATCGTCGTACGCATTCCAGGCGGCCGCGCGGGCACGCCTCGCCCGCCGGCCGAGCGCACGGGCCGAGACGGGGAGCGACGTGGACTGGGCGGTGACCCGAGCTCCCTTGTCGCGGTAGTACACCCACACGGCGTGGCGCTGATCGGCGGTGCCCTGCCGGAGCGCCGTGTCGAGCCATGGCGTGAGGGAGGCCCCTGACGCCTGACCCTGGAGTCGTACGGGGGAATGGATTCCGGCCGAGCACAGGATGGCGAGGACGACGTAAGCCAGGGATCTGCGCATCACCATCACCATCGGGGCTCTCGGGCTCAGGAGCAGCCGGCGGCGTGAAAACGAAGGGCGGGAGCTGCGGGCGGATCCGGCTGTTGGACGCGACGTCCGCAACAGCGCGGAACCCGCCCGCGAGACTTTCGGGGACGGGGGAATCGGGCTAGTTCACCAGCGCCTTGAGGCTCTTGAGCGGCAGCACGCGGACCTTCTTCGAGGCCGGCTTTGCCTTGAACATCATCTTTTCCTTGGTGAAAGGATTGATGCCCTGACGCGCCTTCGTGGCGGGCCTCTTGACGACCTTCATCTTGAGCAGGCCGGGCAGCGTGAACATTCCGGCGCCACGGAGGCTCTTCTTGATGATGCCGTTCAGCGACTCGAACACCGCAGCGACCTGCTTGCGGGACAGTTCGGCATCCTTGCAGATTTGAGCCACAACTTCAGACTTCGTGGGTGCGCCACCTTTCTTTGCCATTCACTCGACTCCTCTCGAAGAGAACATGTTCCTGACCACGATCCGGTGCGCTGCCATGCACGGGCAGACGCCGAACACGTGCATCATAGCGCCTTGTCGTCCGGTTTCGAGCCATTTTTTGCGGGAAAACATCGGGTGCGGGGCGGGGCGGCTTC
>DATMDI010000417.1:0-8104 GCA_035557875.1 Vicinamibacterales bacterium | reverse complement strand
ACGTGACATCCCGGGCGCGGGCCGGATGACCGAAGAGGAAATTCGTGACGTCTCGATCCGGTCGCTCCAGGTGCTCAGCGCGATGGGGCCGCAGATACAGTGGCTCCACAGCTACGTGACCGACGATCGAATCTACTGCGTGTATCTCGCGCCCGATGAAGCCGCCGTGCGCGAGCACGCACAGAAGCTCGGCGTGCCCGCCAACCGTGTGTCCGCGGTGCGCCGGCTGATCGACCCCAAGAAGTATTCCTGACCGGACGCAGGGCGGCGCGCGTCGCCTACCTTCCCGCCAAGAGAGCGTCGAGCGTGGCAGTGCGCCCGGTGCGCCAGGCATCGGCGTAGTCGTCCGGCGTCATGCGGCCGCGGGCGAGTGCCAGTGTGTCTTCGATGCGCCCGCGTTCGGCGGCGCGCGCCGGCGAGCCGATCTTCAGGCGGATCGTCGCCGCGGCGCCGGCAAGCTCCACGGCGTCCGCGTCGCGGCCCCGCTGGCTCGCGCACCACGACAGCGATTCGAGCTGGCGGGCGACGCCGCGCTGGTGTCCGAGCTCGCGAAACGCCCGGAGCGCCACCGTGAGAGAGCTCGCGGCGGCAGGATGGTCGCCCGCCTCGACGTCGACGCGCGCCAGATCCGCGAGTACGCCGGCAACTCCCCAGCGGTCGCCGATGCGGCGATAGATGTCGAGGCTCTGATGATGAAAGCGCCGCGCCGCATCGTAGTTGCCCTCTGACGACGCGACGTCGCCGAGTCCGTTCAGCGCCGATGCGACACCGCGGACGTCGCCGCGTGCCTCCGAGGCCGTTGCCACCTGCTCGAGGAGTCCACGCGCCTTGTCGAAAGCGCCCTCGAGCTTGGAGGTGGTCGCGGTATTGCTGCGCGCGAGGTCGGCGGCCCTGGCGTCGCCCAGCTGTTCCCAGAGGACGACCGTCTCTTCGAACAAGGCGGTGGAGTCGGCGTAACGGCCGTGCCGTTGCGCCTGCCATGCCATCGCGACCATCACCGTCGCGACCGCTTTCTGAT
Organism: Vicinamibacterales bacterium; assembly: GCA_035557875.1. GTDB lineage: Bacteria > Acidobacteriota > Vicinamibacteria > Vicinamibacterales > UBA2999 > DASYRM01. The sequence goes on along the minus strand of DATMDI010000417.1, from coordinate 7,086 downwards.
CGTCGAACGTGCGGTAGATCGCGCACGCCTCCGTGGCCAGGCGCTCGGCCAGCCGGTTTTCGCTCACCTGATCCGAGAGCACCGCGGCCGCGTAGAGCGCGCGGGCGCGTTCCCGTGTCGGCGCCTGCCCCTCCGGCATGGCCAGCACGCGCGCCAGCGTATTCTGCGACTCGCTGAGGTGCTCGCGCTGCTCCCAGAACCGGAACAGCGCGCCCGCCAGGCGCAGCGCCCACTCCGCCTGGCCGGTCGTGACGAGATAGTGAATGGCGGCGCGGAAGTTGTCGTGTTCCGCATCGCACTTCGCCAGCCACGTGTCGCGCTCGGCGGGCGCCATCTCCAGCGTTTCTTCCTCGGCGAGCACCAGCATGTAGGCCGCGTGCGCCCGCTCGGTCGCGTCCGCGTCGCCGCTGTCGCGTAACGCATCGCGCCCGTACTCGCGGAACGTCTCGAGCATGCCGAACCGCGGCTCGCCATCCTCCGCCCGGGGGACGAGCAGGCTGCTCTCGACCAGGGACGTCACGCCTTCGAGCACGGGGACGCCGAGATCCTCCGCAGTGTTGCACACCGCCTCGACGGCTTCGAGCGTGCAGCCGCCGGCGAACACGGAAAGCCGCCGGAACAGTCGCTGCTCCGCCGGCGTGAGCAGGTCATAGCTCCACTTGATCGCCCGTCGCAGCGTCTGCTGACGCTCCGGCAGATCGCGGGCGCCGCCGGTGAGCAGCTCGAGACGGTGCTCGAGGCGGGTGCGCAGTTCGGCCGGCGGCAGGATGTTCACGCGAGCCGCCGCCAGTTCGATCGCGAGCGGCAGTCCGTCGAGGCGGTGGCAGATGTCGAAGACCGCCGCGGCGTTCCGGGCGTTCAGCGTGAAGTCCGCGCGCCGTGCCGTCGCGCGCTGCACGAACAGCGCGATCGACGGCGACTGCATCAGCAAGGCCGGCGAGGCGGCGGCATCCGCCGCGGGCAGCGGCAGCGGCGGCACGGGGAACTCGTGTTCGCCGTAGATGTGCAGCACCACGCGGCTGGTGACCAGCACCGTCAGTGCGGGGCAGGAGTCGAGCAGCTCACGCACCAGGGTGCCGGCCGCGGATACCTGCTCGAAGTTGTCCATCAGCAGCAGCATGCGCCCCATGCTGTGCAGATGTTCGACGATGGCGCTGGTCAGCGACCGCTCGCCGGTCTCGCGAAGGCCCAGCGCTGACGCGATGGCCGGCGCGACGAGATTCGGGTCGGCCAGCGGGGCGAGGTTGACGAAGGCGACGCCGCCGTCGAAGTCGGAGGCGAGCTCGCTCGCGACATGAACCGCCAGCCGGGTCTTGCCGGTTCCGCCCGGCCCGGTCAGCGTCATCAGGCGGACATCGGGCTGCCGCAGTCTGGTGGTGACGGCGGCGAGCTCCGATGTGCGCCCGATCAGCGGCGTGCGCTGCGGCGGCAACCCTCGCCTCGGCCGATCCTGGAGCGCGTCGAACGCCCGGGTCGGCGGATGATCGACGCCGGCGGCGATTGCCGTCAGCTCGGCTTCGACCTCGGCGGCGGTGGGACGCGCGGACCCCTCTTTGCCGAGCATCCGCTGCAACAGTCGCTCGAAGCGTGCCGGCATGTGCGGCACGCGCTGCCCCGGGCTCGGCGTATCGTGCGCGATGATCGCGTGCAGCTGCGCGAGCGTGGACTCCGCTTCGAAGGGATGAGTGCCGGTGGCGAGCTCGTAGAGGACGACGCCGAGTGAGAACACGTCGCTCGCTGTCCCCGCGCTCTCGCCGCGCGCCTGTTCCGGCGACATGTAGCGCGGCGTGCCGAGGATCACGTCGGCACCGGTGTCGCCCGAGCACGTCGCCGCGTAGGCCGGCGCCGCGGGCAGCAGGCGCGCCAGTCCGAAGTCGAGCAGCTTGACGTAGCCGTCGCTCCGCACCAGCACGTTCTCCGGTTTGAGATCGCGATGCACGATGCCGGCCGCATGCGCGGCCGTCAGCGCTCTCGCCAGCTGGGCGCCGACGCGTGCCACCCAAGCGACGCCGGCGGGCCGTCCGACGAAGGCGACGAGCGGCTGCCCGTCGACGAATTCCATTGCCAGGAATCGCCGTTCGCCGACCTCGCCGATTTCATAAATGGTGACGATGTTCGGGTGATTGAGTGCCGAGGCGGCGCGTGCTTCCTGCTCGAACCGCCGCGTGAGGTCCGGATGCCCCGTGAGCTCGGAGCGCAGCAGCTTGATCGCGACCTTGCGCCCGAGCCGGGGATCGTGCGCGAGATACACCTCTCCCATGCCGCCGCGCCCGACCCGCCGCTCGATGTCGTAGGCGCCAACGGTGCCGGTCAACTCCGCGACATCGCCGGCCGCTGTCGTCCAGCCGGCAGTGGCGACCGCCGGGGCCACGATGAAGTCGCCGGCCTCGTCGTTGGCGGCCAGGAGCGAGCTGACTTCACCGAGAAGGGTCGCGTCGGCACCGCAGGCGTCGGCGAGAAACTGCTGCCGCTCGCTTGCCCGGCGTTCGAGCGCGGCGTGGTACAGCCGCTCCACTTCGCGGATTTCCCGTGCGGTCATGCCCGGCTCAGCTCGCGAAACAGCCAGGCGCGGGCGAAGCTCCAGTCGCGGCGCACCGTGGCGACGGACACGTTCAGCACCAGTGCCGCCTCCTCGAGACTGAGGCCGCCGAAGTAGCGCAGCTCGACGACCTGGCTCTTCCGCGCATCGACGAGCTCCAGTGCCTTCATCGCCTCGTCCAGCGCCATCAGATCGGCGCGCTGCGCCGCGGGTTGCTGCTCGGCCTCCGACAGCGAGACGTGCACCTGCCCACCGCCTCGCTTGTCTCGGCCCCGCGTGCGCGCCATGTCGACGAGGACCCGCCGCATGATCCGGGCTGCCGTGCCGAAGAAGTGGGCCCGGTTCTGCCACTGCGCCTCTTTCCAGTTCACCAGACGCATGTAGGCCTCGTTGACCAGCGCCGTCGGTTGCAGGATGTGGCCGGGCCGCTCGCCGGCCATCTGGCGCGCGGCGAGCCGGTGCAACTCCTGCTGGATCACCGGGGTGAGCTGGTCGAGGGCAGTCGGGTCGCCGGCGCTCCAGGCCACCAGCAGCTGGGTCACGTTGGGAGGCGTGCTCATGACACCAAGGGCGGAGCGGCTAGCTTAACAAAACACACGGAAAACCGGCCCATGAGCACTTTCAGGCCGCAGTGACGCCTTCCAATGCGGAGGAATGTCATGAGCCGAACGACCACCCTGATTGCCACCGTCGCGGGCCTGGCGCTGCTGGCGCCGTCCGGGCGCGACATCTCTGCCCATGGCGGCGGCGGGTCGCCAACCGCCCTTTACCAATGGAACCAGATTCTGCAGGACACGATTCCGGGCGGGGGAGGGGCCGGCGCTCCCCGGTTCTACGCCATCACGCATATCGCCATCTTCGATGCTGTCAACGCCATCGAGCGCGAATTCGAACCGTACTTCGTGCCCTTGCGGAACCCCGCCAACGGGTCGGCCGAGGCGGCTGCCGCGCAGGCGGCACACGACGTGCTCGTCGCCCTCAATCCGGCGGCGACCACCGCCTACGACACGCTGCTTCAGCAGCAGCTCGGCAGTAATCCGAATGGGTTCGTACGGCAGGGCGCGCAGGTCGGCGCCCGCACCGCGGCGAAAGTTCTCGCGTGGCGGCAGCACGACGGATGGATCGTGTCCCCGTTCCCGCCGTATTCCGAGCCGCTGCTCCCGGGCCGCTGGCAGCCGACTCCGCCCAACAATCCGGTTCCCACCTTCACGCACGTCCAGCAGGCCGAGCCGCTCGCGATGGTGACACCGACCCAGTTCCTGCCGGTACCGCCGCCGATCCTCACGAGCGCGACGTATGCCACCGACCTCAACGAGGTGAAGCTGATCGGAAAATCTGACAGCGCCACGCGATCGCCGGAGCAGACGGCCATCGCACGCCTCTGGGCGAGCGTCGCTGCTTCGGGCAGCGGCACCGCGACCCACAATTTCGCCATCTGGAACAACATCGCGCGCGACCTGTCGCAGGAGCGTCAGATGACGCTCGTCGAGGCGGCCCGGCTGTTCGCGATGATGAACGTGTCGATTCACGATGCGCTGCACACCACGCTGACCAGCAAGTTCGTCTACGGCGTGTGGCGTCCCGTGACGGCCGTTCGCCAGGCGGATACCGATCTCAACGCGGCGACCGATCCGGATCCGAACTGGCTGCCGCTGCTGACGACACCGCCATACCCGTCGTATGCCGGTAACATGGCGACCATCGGCGCCAGCGCCGCGCGGGCTCTCCAACTGGTTCTGGGCACCAACCGCGCCCAAGTGCACGCGACGTGGAAGCAGTCTGGGGGACAGCCCGACGTCACGCACACGTTCAACACGATCGGTGGCGTCGCAAAGGAACAGTCGGAGTCGCGGATCTACGGTGGCATTCACTACCGCTTCGACCAGGTGGCGGGCCAGAAGGCCGGCATTGAGGTGGCGGAATACGTGTTCGGCAACTTCATGACCCCGCGGTAGGGGCCAGTGGGTTGTTGGAATGGACCATCCAGGCGAGGGCAGGCGATGACGACGGTGACGGCAATTGATGGTGAGGCGCTCGCACACGATCTCAAAGGACGGGTCCGCGGGCCGCTGCTGACGCCGGGCGACCCGGCCTACGATGCGGCGCGATCGGTCTGGAACGGGATGATCGACCGCCGCCCGGCGGTGATTGCCCGATGCCTGGGCGTTGCCGATGTCATCGCCTGCGTCGAGGTCGCCCGCGCGCGGGGAGCCGACCTCTGCATCAAGGGGGGCGGCCACAACATCGCCGGGCTCGCCGTGCGCGACGGCGGACTGCTGCTGGACATGTCGCTGATGCGCGGCGTGTGGGTGGACCCCGGGCAGCGCCTGGCGCGGGCGCAGGCCGGCTGCCTGCTCGGCGACGTGGACCGCGAGACGCAGCTGCACGGCCTGGCGGCGGTGCTGGGATTCGTCTCGAACACCGGATGCGCCGGGCTGACGCTCGGCGGCGGGTTCGGCTACCTGACCCGCCGCTTCGGGTGGACGAGCGACAACCTCACCGCCGTCGATCTCGTCACCGCCGACGGGCGCATGGTGCGCGCGTCGGAGCGCGAGAACGCCGATCTGTTCTGGGCGGTGCGAGGGGGCGGGGGCAATTTCGGCGTCGCCACCGGCTTTGAATACACGCTCCATCCCGTCGGACCCGAGATCGTCGGCGGCGCGATTGCCTGGCGCGGCGAGGATGCCGAAGCCGTGCTCGACATGTATCGCGCCCTCGCCGCCGAGGCGCCGCGTGAACTGACGTGCGTGGCCGCCTTGCGCCTGGCACCGCCGGCGCCGTGGCTGGCGAAAGAGGTGCACGGCAAGCCGATCGTGGCGCTGTTCGTCTGCCATTCGGGGCCGGTCGACGAAGCCATGGCGTTCGTCGGCCGTATCAAGTCGTTCGGCCGCCCCGTCGGCGACGTGCTCCAGCGGCGTTCGTATGTCTCGCAACAGATGCTGCTCGACGCGACGCAGCCCAATGGCCGGCGCTATTACTGGAAATCGGAGTACCTCCGCGGGTTGGAGCCGGAGCTGTTCGCGGGCGCGATCACCCACGCACGGCAGATCGTCTCGCCGCATTCGGCGATCCTGATCTTTCCGCTCGACGGCGCGCTCAACGAGCGGCCCGGCGACGACTCGGCGGTTGGTAACCGCGATGCCCGCGCGGTCATCAACATCGCCGGCGCGTGGGACCATGCGGACCACGATGCCGAGAACACGGCGTGGGCGCGCACGGCATGGAGCGACCTTCGCCGGTTCTCGACCGGTGGCACGTACATCAACTTTCTCACCGAGGACGAAGGCGACGATCGCACCCGCGCGGCCTTCCGCGCCAACTACGGGCGGCTGGCGTCGGTGAAGGCCACGTGGGACCCGGAGAACCTGTTCCGCGCGAACAAGAACATCACGCCGCCTATTTCTTGACTTCGAGCTTCAGGTTGTTCAGCCGCACCGGCTCGGTCCCATAGTTCTCGATCTCGACATTGTTCTTCTTCTTGTCGAACATGATCTTCGTGCCGTACGCCAGCTTGCCCTGGCCGTTGCCGGCGCCGTCGAAGCGCATCTCGAAGACGGAGAACGGGTAGTCGGTCGTCCGCGGATTGTTGACCTCCTCGCGGAAGCCGATGATCCGTGGCGTGATGATGACGATGCGCCGGCCCCCGTCTTCACCGGCGAAATTCCGCGCGTAGCGGATGTCGGTGCCGAGCCGCATCGTGTTGTTCGGGTCGGGCCCCATGTAGCCCGGGAAGTTGAAGCGCCCCATGACCGGCTGCTTGTCCAGTTCCTTCAGCAGGCCATCCTGCTTCTTCTCGAGGAAGGTCGTGATCAGGTGCTCGCGCTGCGAGGGCGTGGACCAGCGGTCGATGTTGATGCGAATGGTCTGGTTGGCGCCGGTGGCGGTGTTGCTCATGTTGAGCGCCGTGCCCAGGATGGTCACTTTGTCATTGCCGAAAGGCGCGTCCCCTTGCGCTTCCGGAAACGCGGTCGGAACAGTCGTCAACACACCAACTACGATTCCCGCCAGCACCGTTGCCTTCATAGGTACCTCCAGTGGTCCTTCGATTCTAGAGCAGTCGTCAGTTCTCCAGAGCAAACACCCACACGGCACCCCCTTCCGGCACTTCGGGGAACTCGCCCGGGCGGATGGCATTGAGCCGGTTTTGCATCCCGCGTGCGTCGATGCCCCACCCCGACTGCACGGCGATGTACTGGCGCCCGCCTAGGGCGAACGACGACGGCTGCCCGATGACCCCGGAAGCGGTGGGGAACTCCCACAGGACCTTTCCCGTCCGGGCATCGAACGCCCTGAACATGCGGTCGGAGGTTCCGCCGCTGAAGACCAGCCCGCCGCCGGTGGCGAGCATGGGTCCCCAGTTCGACGACCTGGCGAAGTTGTGGGTCCACGCGCGGGTACCCGTGTCCACGTTCCATGCCTGCACTTCCCCGATGTGGTCGGCGCCCGGCACGATGGACACCACGGCCCTGGCGCCGGTGAAGGCCGACCCTGGCGCGTACTTCACGGGTAGCCGCGCGTGGACCCACAACTTCGCCAGGTCGTCGAAC
>DATMDI010000416.1:0-5670 GCA_035557875.1 Vicinamibacterales bacterium | reverse complement strand
CGTGCCGGCGCAGTTCTACCGACCCTCGAAGAACGCTCGGGGACGGACGCTGCTGCTCATCCCCGGCATCCACTCGATGGGGATCAACGAGCCGCGGCTGGCCGCGCTGGCGCAGGATCTGGCGGCGGGCGGCTACCTCGTGATGACGCTGGCGCTGCCCGATCTGATGGCGTACTCGATCACCATCCAGTCTCCCGATGTCATCGAAGACGCGGTCGCCTGGATGGCGAATCAGAAGGCGTTGGCGGAAGACGGCAAGGTCGGGATCGTCGGCATCAGCTTCGCCGGCGGACTCTCCACATCGGCCGCGGGACGTCCCTCGATCAAGGACAAGGTGGCGTTCGTGCTGTCGTTCGGCGGCCACGGCGACATGCCGCGCGTGATGAAGTATCTGGCCACCGGCGAGGAGCTGCCAGCGCCGGGCGCGGTCACGCACCCGCCGCACGATTACGGCGTTGCGGTCATCCTCTACCGGCTCGCGGAGTTCGGGGTCGTCCCGCCCGAGCAGGTGCAGGGGCTGCGCGATGGCGTCCGCACCTTCCTGCTCGCGTCGCAGCTCACGCTCGTCAGCATGGACGAAGCGAACGCTACGTTCGCCAAAGCGCGCGAGATGGCCAAGGCGCTGCCCGAACCGTCCCGCACCTACATGAACTACGTGAACGATCGGGCCGTAGACAAGCTCGGTCCGGTGCTGGTGCCGTTCCTGCAGCAGCTCGGCTCGGACGACCCGGGGCTCTCGCCGCAGCGCGCGACGCCGCCGACCGCGCCGGTGTTCCTGCTGCACGGTGACGAGGACACGGTGATTCCGCCGGCGGAGTCGGTGATCCTTGGTGAGTCGCTGCGATCGAAAGGCGCCAACGTCCGGGTACTTCTCAGCCACATCATCACGCACGCGGAACTCGACAAGGCAGGCGACACCTACGAGGCCTGGAAGCTGATCGCGTTCTGGACGGATCTGCTGGGTCGATGAACCTGGCAGGGCGGGTCTGAAGATCCGCCCCAACGAAGCCTGTCGGGCCGCCTGAAGGCGGCCCCCACGAAAACGGCGCGCGGGCCCTTACTGGCGATTTGGGAAGTTGGCCGGGCCCATGCCCCACACCATGATCTCGGCGACCTCGTTCTTCGCACCGTCGTAGTGCATCTCGCCGGCCTTGTGGAAGACATACGTGCCCGCCTTCACGCCGACGGTCTTTTCGGGCTCGAATTTGGACCCGGAACCCAGATACCAGGTGCCCGAGATCACCACGAAGAACCGGTCGTGCGGATGCGAGTGCGGCTGGCTCATGTTGCCTGGCAGCCAGCGCAGCCGGATCACATAAGGCCCCTCTTTGGTGGGATCGCCGAACAGGACGGCGGTCTCCTGCGTTCCGGCGGCATTCTTCACGAACTTGATGTCCTCGGGCTTGGTGAACTGCACCGCCTTTGGATCGAGCTGCGCCGAGAGGTTTGCGGGCACCAGGAGCAGCCCCGCCATCACCACGCACGCCATCGTCACGCGTCGAGTCATCGAAGCTCCTCCCCCGGCGGGAGCCGGGCCAAGCCACCAGTCCCTGGACGGGCGATAGGATACTCCCAGGCGGGCGACGGGGCTAAAGCCTCCGCCCTACGGACGGAGACCATGCAACAGCGGCTTCAGAAAATCCTCTCGCAGGCAGGTGTGGCGTCACGCCGGGCGGCCGAACGGCTCATCGCCGACGGCCGGGTCACGCTGAACGGCAGGACGGTGCAGGAGATGGGCACCAAGGCCGACGCCGACACGGACGACATTCGCGTCGACGGCCGGAGGCTGGCCTCACCGGAGCGCAAGCGCTACATCCTGCTCAACAAGCCGGCCGGCTTCGTCTCGACGCGCTCGGATCCGCAGCGCCGTCGAACCGTCATCGACCTGCTGCACGGCGTGCGCGAGTACGTCTACCCGGTGGGCCGGCTCGACTACGAGACCGAGGGGCTGCTGCTGCTCACCAACGACGGCGACCTGGCGGCCCGGCTCACCCATCCGCGCCACGGTGTCGAGCGCTCCTACGAAGCGCGCGTGGCCGGCATGCCCGACGACGACGCCTTGCGCCAGCTCCGCGAAGGCATTCCGCTCGACGGCCGGCGGACGCTGCCGGCCGAGGCCACCCTGCTGAACGCGCGGCGGGGGCGGGCGGGCGGGTCTGAAGACCCGCCCCTACGAAAGAGGGAGCGCGAGGGTGTGCTGCAGATCACGATTCGGGAAGGGCGCAACCGGCAGGTGCGGCGGATGTGCGAGGCGGTGGGCCACCCGGTCCGCGAGCTGACGCGCACGCGCATCGGTCCGCTGAGCGATCGCCGGCTGAAGCCGGGCATGTGGCGCGAGTTGAGCGCCGCGGAGGTTACGACGCTGCAGGCTCTGGCGGCACGTCCTGCGCCGACGCGTCCTCCGCGTCGGGCTCGTCCAGGGGAAGCACGTCGTCGGTCGGCGTCCGCTCGGTGAGCCCGGCCGGGGGATCGAAGCCGAGCGCCTCGGCCATGTCTTCGATCTTGGGCAGGTCGTTCAGGTCTTTCAGGCCGAAGCGGATCAGGAACTCTTTCGTCGTCGCGTAGACGAACGGACGGCCGACGACGTTCTTCCGCCCGGCGATCTTGATCAGGTGCCGCTCGAGCAGCGTGGACAGCACGCCAGAGGTGTTGACGCCGCGAATCTCTCCGATCTCGAGCGCGGTAATCGGCTGCTTGTAGGCGATGACGGCCAGCGTTTCGAGCCCGGCCACGGTCAGCTTCGAGGTCGACACTTCGTGGAACAGCCGGCGGACCCAGTCGTTGAGCTCCGACCGGGTGACGATCTGATAGCCGCCGGCCACCTCCACGAGCTGCAGCCCCGGCCGGTTCTCGTAGTCGGCCTTGTGCGATTCGACGGCGGCGAGCACGTCTTCCTTCGGCTCCTCCGACAGGAGGCGGCACAGCCGCTTGGGTGTGATCGGCTCGGGCGACGCGAAGATCAGCGCCTCGACGATCGCCTTGACCTCGGCGGAGGGGCCGGGCGCCACGGAGTCGTCGGCGACCAGGGCGGCCAGCGGATCGGGAACCGGTGTGTCGTTGTCGGTCATTCGAACAATTCTCCGGGCCGCCTAAAGGCGGGCCCCACGACGGAATCCCAGGGCCGTCTGAAGGCGGCCCCCACGACAGAATCTCCGGGCCACCTGAAGGTGGCCCCTGCATACGTTATTGCGGGTCGCCAATCGGATGCGGCGCGTCGGCCGGGCGGGCCCGCTTGTAGATTCTGATCTCGCCGCCCGCGGCCGCCTGGAACGCGCGCACCAGCTTCAGGCGGATCATCTCCAGCAGCGCCAGGAACGTCACGATCAGGAACGGCTTCGAGCCGTCGCCATCCGCGAACAGATCGTCGAATCCGCAGGCCTCGGTCTCGGACAGCCGCGACAGCAGCTGCGCGATGCGATCCTCGATCGAGATCTGCTCCGGCGGAATCACCATCCGCGGCTTGCGCGACGCGCGTTCCAGTACGCCGCGGAACGCCGCCATCAGGCTGAACAGATCCACTTCGAGCTCGGGCTCGTAGTCGTCGCCCGCCACGGCGGCCACGCGCTCGTCGGGCCGCATGTGCTGAGCGCCGCGCAGTATCTCGCGCTCGTGCAGGAGCTCGGCGGCGGCGCGGTACTTCTGGTGCTCGAGGAGCCGCCGCACCAGCGCCTCGCGCGGGTCTTCGTCGTCGGCCGCGGCCTCGTCGGCGGTGGGGGGCCGGGGCAGCAGCGTCTTCGACTTGATGTGGATCAGCGTGGCCGCCATCACCAGGAACTCACCCGCCACGTCGAGGTTCAGCTCCTGCATGATCGCGATGTACTGCAGGTACTGCTCGGTGACGAGCGAGATCGGGATGTCGTAGATGTTGACCTCGTTCTTCCGGATCAGGAAGAGCAGGAGGTCGAGCGGCCCCTCGAACGCGTCGAGCTTGACGGTGTAAGCGTCGGGCGAGCTCTCGAAATCTTCGTGCTGCGTCATCATCTGGCCGCCGGTCAGTACCGCAGCTTCACCGCCTCGCGCACCCGCTCCATCGTGCCCTGCGCGATACCGCGGGCCTTGCGCGAGCCTTCGACGAGGATCTCTTTCACGCGATCGGGCCTCTCCATGATCTCGCGCCGCCGTTCGCGCATGGGCGCAAGCGTGGCGTTCATGGCCTTCGCCAGCTTGGTCTTCACCTCGACGTCGCCCACCTTGCCGGCGCGGTAGCGGTCCTTCAGGTCCTCCACCTCGGCGGTGTCGGGATTGAAGGCGTCATGGTACATGAACACCGGGTTCCCCTCGACGGTGCCGGGGATGTCGGCGCGGACCCGCTTGGGGTCGGTGTACATGCCGCGGACCTTCTGCGCCAGGGCTGCGTCGCCGTCGGTCAGGTCGATGGTGTTGCCGTAGCTCTTGCTCATCTTCCGGTTGTCGAGCCCGGGCAGGCGCGGCACCGGCGTCAGCAGCGGCTGCGGCTCCACGAGCACCTCGCCGTAGAAGTGGTGAAACCGGCGGATCGATTCGCGCCCCAGCTCGAGGTGCGCCACCTGGTCTTCGCCCACCGGCACGAACTTCCCGTCGTAAATGGCGATATCGGCAGCCTGCAGCAGCGGGTAGCCCAGGAAGCCGAGCGTGGACAGGTCCTTGTCCTTGAGCTGCTCGCGCTGCTCCTTGTAGGTGGGCACGCGTTCGAGCCACGGAATCGGCACGACCATCTGAAGCAGCAGGTAGAGCTCTGCGTGCTCGGGCACCAGCGACTGGATGAAGAGCGTGCTCCGCTCGGGATCGACGCCGGCCGCAATCCAGTCGGCCGCGTTGTCGATGGCGTTCGCCGCGAGGCCGGTCGTGTTCGCGTACTCGCTGGTCAGCGCGTGCCAGTCGGCGACGAAATAGAAGCACTCGTAGCGGTCTTGCAGCTCCGCCCAATTCTTGAGCGCGCCGACGAGATGACCGAGGTGGAGGCGCCCGGTAGGGCGCATGCCGGAAACGACCCTGGCGCTGGCAGATCCCTGGTTCATGGCGGTGATCGACAAGTCCGTCAGCGTACCATACCCGGCGCGGCTGAAGCCGCGCCGTACGAGCGGCGTGCACGTCGGGCGACGACCTCCGTGCACGCAGGGCGGGGCGTCAGCCCTGCCTTATGTGCTCCGCGCGAAGTGATCGAGGACTGCCGAGGCGACCTTGGGGCCCACCACGCTGGTCAGCTCTTCGCGCGTCGCGCGGCGCACCGCCGAGAGGCTGCCGAACACTCGCAACAGCGCCCGGCGGCGGCGCGGGCCGACGCCGTTCACGTCGTCCAGCTCCGAGCGCAGGTCGCGCATCGACCGCGCCTTGCGGTGGAAGGTCACGGCGAAGCGATGCGCCTCGTCGCGGATGCGCTGCACGAGCAGGAGCGCCGGGTCGTTCACCGGCAGCCCGATCGGCTCGCGGTCGCGCGGCACCAGCAGCTCCTCCCGCTTGGCGATCCCCACCGCCTCGAGATTGCCGAGGCCGACGGATTCGAGCGCCTCATAGGCGGCCGACACCTGGCCGATACCGCCGTCGATCAGAATCAGGTCGGGAAACGGCCCGCCCGCCTCGAGCACCGCGCGGTACCGCCGCTGGACGACCTCGCGCATGGCCGCGAAATCGTCCGGCCCCTTCTCGCCCACAGAGCGGATGCGGAACTTCCGGTAGTCGGACCGTTTCATC
>DATMDI010000415.1:0-6524 GCA_035557875.1 Vicinamibacterales bacterium | reverse complement strand
CGAGAAGAACACCGGAGCCGGCTGGCCGAATACATCGACGATCGACTCAGCGGTCGTACGTCGCGGCTGGAGTTGCCGACGGAATCGGCCACGCGCGTGGACGTGAGCTCGCCGCGTCCGATGCACGTGGACGACGCGCTGATGGACGCCTCGAGCACGCCGCTGACGATTCAGGTGGAACCGGGTGCGGTGACGGTGCTCGTTCCACAGCCGTCGTGAGCGGACGGGATCGACCTGCCGGCCGTGACGTCCTCGCCGCCGTCAGAGTGCAGGCGGGAGGTTGAAGAGGGCGCGCGCGTTGAGGTGGGCGATCTTTCGTCGATCGCCTTCGCTGATGGGCGCTCGATCGAGCCAGGCCGCCGCCGGATCCATCGGCTCGTAGGGATAGTCCACCGCAAAGAGAATGCGGTCGGCGCCGATCGTCAAGACGGCGCCGATCAGCGCCTGATCGTTGAAGAACCCGCTCGTGGACACGTAGAAGTTGTCGCAGAGATAGTCCTGCAGGCGGCGCTGGAGACGCTTCCCCGCCGGGTTGAACTCGAAGCAGTGCTGGATCCGCCAGGCGAAGTACGGCAGCGTTTCGCCGAGGTGGCCCAGCACGAGGGTGAGCGAGGGAAAGCGATCGAACAGACCGCTGAAGACGAGACGCAGGGCGTGCGTGGCCGCCTCCGGCGCGAATCCCCAGGCAGCGCCCACGAGCTCGGTGTGGCCCTCGTAGATCCGCTGGTCGAGCGCGGCGCGCGGGTGGAGATAGACGGGCACGCGTAGCGCTGCCGCCGCCTCCCAGAACGGCAGCAGCCGCGGCGCGTCGAGATACTCTGCCTGTCCGCCGGAGATGTCCGAGTAGCCGTTGATCATCGCGCCCTTGAACCCGAGTCGCGTCACCGCACGCTCGAGCTCCGCGGCCGCGACGGCCGGATCGTGCATCGCGATGCTGGCCAGCCCGGCGAATCGCGACGGGTACTTCGCAATCGCCTGCCCGGCGAGAAAGTCGTTGACGTCGCGCGCCGCCGCGGCGGCGAGCGCCGGGTCGGCGATGCCCTGCGCGCCCGGCACCGTGTGCGACAGCAGGCTGACGTCGATGCCGGCCGCGTCCATCGCGGCGACCCGCTGGTCGAAGTCCACGAGACGTTCGCCGACCAGGGCCGACCACGTCGCGTCGTAGCCCATAGCGGCTACCAGGCGCGTCAGGTCGATCTGGCAGGCGTCGCCGGGGGGCGCGGTGAGGAAGTTGAAGTGCTCCTCCACCGCCACCTTTGGCAAAGGTTGCGGCGGAGGGGGAGCGCCAATCGCAGGCAGGGTGTACCGCACGGCCGACACTGTCGGGTCAGCGCGCCGCCGCTGTCAAGCGCCGAGGTAGCCAACCGCGTTGGGCACGGTCGTTGCTCAGTCGAGCCGCGTGAGGAAAAACTTACAACGGAACAGCTGGCGATGGATGCTGGCGCTGACGCTGCTCACGGCGTCGTGCGCCCCCGTGTCGGGGCCCAAGATCAGCCTCGACGAGCCAAAGGTCGATTTCTCGGCGCTGTGGATCGACCCCGCCGATCTCGGGTCGCGTAACTTTTTCGACGGCCCGGGCGGTCAGGCGCTCGCGCCTGCAGAATCAGCGCGCTACGAGCTGCTCGCCGTCGATACCAAGGGCTACAGCGGCGGCTACGACGTTCGCGATCGGCAGGGCGTCAAGTGGAGCGTCAAAGTCGGCAAGGAAGCCCAGCCAGAAGTGGCCGCGTCTCGAATTCTGTGGGGCCTCGGCTTCCACCAGCCGCCCATATACCTGCTGCGCGATTGGACGCTCGACGGCGCGAGCGTGGACCCGGCGAGCCTGCGTCTGGCGCGCTTCCGCCGCGACAGCGAGGAGGCCAAAGTGGTGGGCGACTGGTCGTGGTACGAGAACCAGTTCGTTGGCAGCCAGCCGTTCCAAGGGCTGGTCGTGGTCAACATGATGCTGAACAACTGGGACTGGAAGACCTCGAACAACAAGATCTACGACATTCCGAACCCGCAGAGCGGTCCAACGCGCGTCTACGTTGTCCGCGACCTCGGCGCCTCGCTCGGCAAGACGTCGTTCCCCCCGTTCCTCAGGTGGACACCGATGCGCGGGATGGGCCAGGGATCGCGCAACGACGTGGACGACTTCGAACAGCAGGGATTCATCAAGGAAGTCGACGGCCAGCAGGTGAGGTTCCACTACAAAGGCATCCACCAGAAGGTCGTGGACACGATCACGGTCGAGCACGTGGTGTGGGCGTCACGGCTGATGTCGCGCGTGTCGGACGAGCAGTGGCGCGACGCGTTCCGGGCCGGGGGCTTCACGCCGGGCGAGCAGCAGCGCTACGTAGAGAAGCTGAAATCGAAGATCCGCGAGGGGATGGCGCTGGCCGGCCCAGCCTAGAAGACCGTGCGCGCTGCAGCGCGCACGAGGCGCTCGCGGGCCTGGAGGAGCCGTGGCTCCCGGGCCCGCGGGCGCGTACGTGTCACTGCTTGACGCCGCCGTGCTCGGCGCACGCCTCGGTGTTGGTCTTGCCGTTGTGCGGCTTACCATCGTTGCAGGTGACGGTCACCTCGCCGGTGACGGCACCCTTCACCGACTTCGCACTCTTCTTGGTGGCCTTCGCCGTGGCCTTGCCAGCATGCTCGGCGGCATCGCCAACTGCCTTACCCGCTTCCTTTGTGGCTTCTCCAGCCTTCTTTGCCTCGTCCTTGGCTCCCGACTGAGCCGCCACAGGGAAGGCGGTGCCGGCGCACAGCGCGACGAGACAAGCTCTTGCGATGAATCGCTTCATGGGTTCCTCCTCTTTCACTGCACGTGGAATGCAGGATTGAGGCCGGTGTACGCCTTGCTTGACCCCTTTCGATCAGTGGACGAGGCGGGTCTGAAGACACGCAGCCACGTACCACAGAGGGCGGGTCAGCAAGACCAGCCCCCACGTCGATGACTGCGCCAGGGAAGGAGATGGCGATGCCAGAGAAGAGAACGTTGAAGAAGGCCCGCGCGGCCAAGCGTGCGGGCAAGTCGCCGACGACGCAGGCGGGCGAGTTCGTGCACGAGGAGATCAAACACGTCCGCGAAGGCAAGCACGGCGCGCGCTCCGCCAAGCAGGCGATCGCGATCGGGCTGTCGAAAGCCCGCCGCGCCGGAATCAAGCTGCCGCCTCCGCCGCGCACCGCCAAGGCCAGCACCAGGCGCAGCGCCGCGTCGGCCACCCGCGCCGCGAAGCGCCACGCCCGCCCCTCGGCGAAGCGCTCGCGCGCGATGAGGCGCAAGCTCCAGCGAGAGCCGAAGAACACGGTGTCCACGAAGGCGCTGTCGCGCCAGGCCAAGTCCGCCGCGCGCCGACGCCGAAGGACAGGCGCCAGCGCACGCAGCTGATAGACGAGTCGTCGTCGCGGGCCCGCTCCAGCCAGGGGCGGGCCTTCGCCTCCCCTACTTTCCGTGTTCTTCCGCTCGTCCTACCTCCCTGGGGTCAGTCCGGGACCGAATCTGATCTATAGCGATCTGGTATAGGCTACGCCCGCACGACGTCGAACCTTGTTTCGTCAGACGAAACGCAACCACCTAGTTCGTGGAGGCTGTTCACAATGCGTTGCTGCCTTCGGGCCTTACTTCTCGTCGCAGTCACGACCCTTCTTCCCGGGGTCGCCTTCGCGCAAGCGTCGGTCTCGGGGTCCGCCAAAGATGCGTCCGGCGCCTCGCTGCCCGGCGTGACCGTCGAGGCCGCCAGCCCGGCGCTCATCGAGAAAGTTCGCACAGCCGTGACCGACGCCAGCGGCCTGTACCGCATCGTCGGCCTGCCGCCCGGCACCTACACCGTCACCTTCGCCCTGCCCGGGTTCAACCAGGTGCGGCGCGAAGGCATCGAGCTCACCGGCTCGTTCACCGCGGCGATCGACGCCGAGATGGCCGTCGGCGGCGTGACCGAGACGATCACGGTCTCCGGCGTCACGCCGATCGTGGACGTGCAGAGCATCCGGCGCCAGACCACCATCAACAGCGAGGTGCTGACGTCGATTCCCACGGCCCGATCGTGGGCGGCGACGGCGCTGCTGATTCCAGGAATCGTGACGATCGGCGGCGGCCCGACCGACGTGCAGGTGACGCCGCAGATGACCGTGTTCGGCGGCGCCGGCGGCCGCAACAACGAAGGGCGCATGCAGGTAGACGGGCTGAACGTCGGGGCGGGCCTCGGGGGCAGCGGCGTCTCGACCTACGTCGCCGACATCTCGAACGCGCAGGAAGTCGTCACCACCACCTCGGGCGGCCTCGGCGAGGCGGAGGTCGGCGGCCCCACGCTCAGCATCGTGCCGAAGAGCGGCGGCAACACCATCGCCGGCAACGCCTACCTGTCGGGCGTCGGCGGCGGCATGATCGGCAGCAACTACAACGACGACCTGCGCGCCGCCGGGTTGACGACGCCGGGCAAGCTCCTCAAGCAGTGGGACTTCACCTTCGGGATCGGCGGGCCGATCGTCAAGGACCGTCTCTGGTACCGCGTCGCGGTGCGCGACGAGGGGCAGCACCGATCGATCCCCAACGTCTTCCCCAACCTGAACGCCGGGGACCCCACGAAGTTCCTGTACGCGCCCGATCCCAGCCGCGAGGTGCGCGGCGCCGAGAGCTGGCGGCTCTATACCGTGCGGCTCACCTATCAGGCGACCAGCAAGGACAAGTTCAACGTGCACTGGGACGAGCAGCACCCGTGCAACGGATCGACGTTCAGCCCCGATGAAGAAGGCTGCCGCAACCAGCCGGAGTCGGGGTCCGTCTACGGCCCGCTCGGCCTCGGCGGCCTCAGCTCGACGACCTCGCCCGAGATCGGCGGCTACCTCAACGCGCATCCGCGCGTGCGCCAGGTGACGTGGTCGGAGACGGCGACCAACCGCATGCTGTTCGAAGCCGGCGTGGGTCTCTATCAGGCGCCGTTCGGTCCGTACGAGAGCCCCGGCAACACCACGCGGCCGCTCGCGCGCGTCACCGAGCAGTGTTCTGCCGGGTGCTCGGCCAACGGCGGCATCCCCAATCTCACCTACCGCTCGGCCAACTGGTCCGACAGCTGGGACGCGCAGTACACCTGGCGCGGCTCGGTCTCGTACGTGACCGGCGCGCACAACCTGAAAGTCGGCTACGGCGGCGTGGCGCTGGTGTCGGACCTGCAGAGCTTCACCAACGATCAGAACCTCGCGTTCACCTTCAACAACGGCGTGCCGACGCAGCTCACGCAAAGCCTGCTGCCCTACACCACCAGCTACCGCACGCGGAACATGTCGCTCTACGTGCAGGACCAGTGGACGATGGGACGGATGACGCTGCAGGGCGCGCTGCGCTTCGACCGCAACACGAGCTTCTCGCCCGAGCAGAGCATCCCGGCGTCCAACTTCCTGCCGACCGCCATCGTGTTCCCGGAGACGCCGGGTGTGACCGGCTACAAGGACCTCTCGCCGCGCGGCGGCGTCGCCTACGACCTCTTCGGCAACGGCAAGACGGCGGTGAAGGTGAACTTCGGCAAGTACCTCGAGCCGACCAGCAACAACAACAACTACACCCTCTCGAACCCGATCACCCGCATCGCCACCACGACGACGCGGACGTGGACCGACGCCAACAACAACCGCACGCCGGATTGCAACCTGCGGCTCAACACCGCCCAGGATCTGCGCCCGGACGGCGGCGACTTCTGCGGCGCGATGAACTCGGCCACGTTCGGCACCACGGCGCAGACCACCGCCAACATCGATCCGAAGATCCTCAACGGCTGGAGCGTGCGTTCGAACGACTGGCAGTGGGGGGCATCGATCCAGCAGCAGGTGCTGCCGCGGGTCTCGGTGGAGGTCGGCTACTTCCAGCGCTGGCTGAACAACTTCACCGTGACCGACAACCAGGCCGTCGGCCCGGCCGACTTCACCCCGTACAGCATCACCGCGCCGGCCGATCCGGCCCTGCCGGACGGCGGCGGCTACGTGGTGGACGGCCTCTACAACGTGATCCCGAGCAAGTTCGGCCAGACCAGCAACAACATCACGCTGGCCGAGAACTTCGGCGAGCAGTACCAGAGGTACAAAGGGCTGCTCTTCAACGTGAGCGCGCGCTTCGCCAGCGGCGTCCAGTTCCAGGGCGGTGTCAACACCGGCAAGACCGTCCAGGACAACTGCGACGTGCGCGCGCAGGTGCCCGAGCTCACGACCGTCGCCGGGGTGAGCCCGGCGGTCAACGTCGGCAACCCGAACTGCCACGCCGACCCCGGCTTCATCACCAAGGCCACCGCGCTCGGCAGCTACACGATCCCGAAGGTGGACGTGCTCGTCAGCGGTACGCTCCGCAGCGACCAGGGCGGCGCGCTCACCGCGACGTGGAACGCGCCGGTGGCGCTGGTGTCGGCCGCGCTCGGCCGTCCCGCCGCCGTGGCGGGCACCACGGTGCCGATCACGCTGGTGAAACCGGGCGACGTGTGGGGCGACCGCGTCAACGCACTCGACCTGCGGTTCGCCAAGATCCTGCGCTTCGGCCGCGCCCGCTACAACGTCGGGAT
>DATMDI010000414.1:0-10168 GCA_035557875.1 Vicinamibacterales bacterium | reverse complement strand
AACGGATATGCGAGCCACGACCCTCACCTGGGCCGGCCGCGCGGCAAGCGGCCTGGTTGGACTCTTCCTGCTGTTCGATGCGGTGATCAAGGTGCTGCGACTGTCCTTTGCCGTCGAGGCGACGACGCAGCTGGGCTATCCGGCAGGCGCCGTCTTTCCAATCGGCGTCATCGAGCTCGGCTGCCTGGCCCTTTACGCCATCCCGCGGACGTCGGTGCTCGGGGCCATCCTGCTCACCGGCCACCTGGGCGGCGCCGTTGCCACGCATCTCCGGGTCGGCAATCCCCTGCTCGGGTTCACGCTGTTTCCGCTCTATGTCGCGGCGCTCCTCTGGGGCGGCCTCTACCTCCGCAACGAGCGCCTGCGCACGGTGGTGCCTCTCACCCGCTGAGCCTGTCGATTCCGGCGCCCGCCGTTCGACGTGTAAATAGAGAGAGAAAACGCCGGAGCGGTTCTCGGACCGCCGGGGAGCGAGTGGAGGCAACGACGATGCGATTCATGATGCTGGTGATTCCGAAGGGCTACGAGAGCGCGCAGCCCGGCACGGTGCCCGACGCGAAGGCGGTCGAGGCGATGATGAAATACAACGAATCGCTGCAGAAGGCCGGGGTGCTGCTGGCGCTGGACGGCCTGCACCCGCCGTCGATGGGCGCGCGCGTCACCTTCGAGGGCGGCACGTCCACGGTGACCGACGGTCCGTTCACCGAATCCAAGGAAGTGCTCGGCGGCTACTGGATGATCCAGGTGAAATCGAAGGAAGAGGCGCTCGAGTGGGCCAGGCGCGCGCCGATGGGAGACAACGAGATCATCGAGGTTCGGCAGGTACAGGAGATGTCGGACTTCCCCGAGGACGTGAAGAAGGCCGCCGCGGGCTTCGAGCAGATGCAGGCGCAGGCAGGACAGAAGAAAAGCTGACACGGCTTGCGCCGCGCCGGCCGGCGATGGTGTGATCGGAGGCCGTGGAGGCCACCGACACCCATCGCGCCATCGACGCGGTCTGGCGCATCGAGTCCGCCAGGCTGATTGCGGGCCTGGCGCGCATCGTTCGCGACGTCGGCGTTGCCGAGGACCTGGCCGCCGACGCGCTGGTCGCGGCGCTCGAGCAGTGGCCGCGCGAGGGCATCCCCCGTAGTCCCGGGGCGTGGCTCATGGCGGCCGCCAAACACCGCGCCATCGATCACGTCCGCCGCTCGACCATGCTCGACCGCAAGCACGGTGAGCTGGGCTACGCCGTGGAGACGGCGCGGCCCGACACGGCGGCGGAGCTGATCGCGGCCCTCGACGACGACATCGGCGACGACCTGCTGGGCCTGGTGTTCACGGCATGCCACCCCGTGCTGACCACCGAAGCGCGTGTCGCGCTGACGCTCCGCCTGCTCGGCGGCCTCACCACCAGCGAGATCGCCAGGGCATTCCTCGCGCCCGAACCAACCATCGCCCAGCGCATCGTGCGCGCCAAGAAGACGCTGGCCAAAGAGCAGGTGCCCTACGAGGTGCCGCGCGGCGCCGAGCTGGCCGCACGGTTGTCCTCGGTCCTCGAGGTCATCTACCTGATCTTCAACGAAGGCTACTCGGCAACGGCTGGCGACGATTGGATGCGGCCGGCACTCTGCGACGAGGCGCTGCGCCTGGGACGCATCCTCGCCGAGCTCGCCCCGCTCGAGTCCGAAGTCCACGGGCTCGTGGCGCTGATGGAAATCCAGGCGTCGAGAGCGCGAGCGCGGGTCGCACCCGACGGCAGCCCCATCCTCCTGCTCGATCAGAACCGCTCGCGGTGGGACCAGTTGCTGATCCGCCGCGGCCTGGCCGCACTCGACCGGGCGGAGTCGGTCCGTCGAAGCGAAGTGTCGGCGTCACACCCGGCCGGGCGCGGGCCCTACGAGCTGCAGGCCGCAATCGCCGCCTGCCACGCGCGGGCGCGGGAGGCCGGCGACACCGATTGGGCGGCCATCGTGGCGCTCTACGAGGCGCTGCTCGAAATCGTGCCGTCGCCGGTGATCGAGTTGAACCGCGCGGTCGCGGTATCGATGGCGTCGGGGCCGCAGGCGGGCCTCGTGCTCGTCGACGCGCTGACCTCAGTGGCGGCGCTCGAGCAGTATCACCTGCTGCCGAGCGTGCGCGGCGACCTGCTGGTCAAGGTAGGGCGCCGCGAAGAGGCGCGGGCCGAGTTCGAGCGCGCGGCCTCGCTCACCCGCAACGCGCGCGAGCGCGACCTGCTGCTGGAGCGTGCGCGGGCTGCGGCCGGCTCGTGAACCTGATCCTGCTCGAGCCCGGCGCGCTCCGCGACGGCCGCGCGGAGCTGACAGGCGCGCAGGCTCGGCACGCGATCGAGGTCCTGCGCGTCACCCCCGGCCAGAACCTCCGCCTCGGCATCATCGACGGCCCGCGCGGCTCGGGCCGGGTCACGCGGATCGGCGACGAGCGCGTCGAGCTCGCCTGTAGCTTCGACGCCGCGACTTCCGAGGTGCCGGACGTCGACCTGCTGCTCGCCCTCCCGCGCCCCAAGGTGATGCGGCGGCTCTGGGCCCAGCTCGCCGCCATCGGCGTCGGCCGCATCGTGCTGACCAACGCGGCGCGTGTCGAGCGGAACTACTTCGACACGCACATGCTCGATCCGGAGGTCTACCAGCCCCTGCTCATCGAGGGGCTGCAGCAGGCCCAGGACACGCGCCTGCCGCGAGTGACGATCCACCGGCGGTTCAAGCCGCTCATCGAAGACGAGCTCGATGCGCTGTGTCCGCAAGGCACACGCCTGGTGGCGGATCCGGCTGGCGCGGGGCCAGCGGTGTGGCCGCCGCGACCGGCGCGCACGCTGCTCGCTGTGGGCCCGGAAGGGGGCTGGGACGAGTACGAGTTGCGGTTGCTGGGGGGGCGCGGCTTCGCAGCCGTCAGTCTCGGCCCGCGCACTCTGCGCACCGACACGGCGTGTATCGCCCTGCTCGCGGCCGTGCGCGCGCTCCCGTAATCGGAGCGGTTTCAGCCGCCCGTGACAGTTCCGGCGATGGTGCGGCGCGGAGCCGACGTCCAGGCGGCGCGGGCGTCGGCGGGCGACGCGAACGCCGCGAGATCGAGCTCGCGTCCGGTGATCTCGAGCGGAATCGTCGCGCCGGCGTAGGGATCGGGCGATACCACCAGGCACGTGCCCTCGAGCCGGATCTCGTAGCCCATCTCCTGCGCCTGCCCGTCGGCCGCCACGCCGCAGAACGTCAACGACGCCAGGTCCGCCAGCCGCAAGAACGCGTACTCGCGTTGCAAGGTTTCGATGGTCTCGTGGGCAGCCGACAGGTTCCGGTCCCGCGTCGAGGTCATGTCGACGAAGAACTGCCGCCACCCGGGCTGCTGGCGCATGCGCCGGTAGATGTGGAGCGCGTGCTGCGCGACCAGCGCGGCGGCGTACGGCTCGCCTTCGAGCCGCGAGACGCCGCGGCGCCACACCGCGTGGCGGACGTCTTCGGGTACGTGGATGAAGTCGAGCACGCGCCCGGTAGCGGGGTCGAGACACGGCTCGACGTCCACCTCTTGCCAGCCGTTGTCGTGCGCCTGGATCGCCAGCATCAACGCGACATGGCGTGGTGATTCAGGCAGGCCGCCGCTCTGCCACCCGCGCATGATGGTGGCCGCGAGCGCGGCGTGATCGGGCTGGGTGATGAGCAGAGCGGGACGGACGGAGGTGTTGACGATCACGACGGACAGGTGAGACTGGTGAGACAGGTGGGACGGGTAGGAGGACAGGTAGAAAAAGCAGGAAAGTGAACGGCTCTCACCTGTCCTACCCGTCTTACCTGTCCTCTGGGGTCGTGAGGAGGGGCGCTAGCGCCCCGTGTACACGACCCTCCAGATCCTGCCGCGCTGGCTGTCGCCGATATACAGCGAGCCATCGGGCGCCTGCGCGATGCCGTCGGGACGCGCCACCGCCTCGCCGGGATTCATCAGCGGGGCCTTGCCGGCGAAGCCGTCCGCGAACACTTCGAACGCGCCCGACGCCTTGCCGCTCGCCATCGGCTGGAAGGTGACGTTGTAGCCGGCCTGCGGCTCCGGCGAGCGGTTCCACGAGCCGTGGAACGCGATGAACGCGCCGTTGCGGTACTTCGCCGGAAACTGCGAGCCGGTGTAGAACTTGACGTCCAGAGGCGCCCAATGCGCCGGGAACGCCGCGACCGGGGCCGTGAACGTGTTGCAGCGTCCGACCGCCTTGCCGTCGCCGCCGTACTCCGGGTTGAGCGTCATCATCTTGGTCGTGTAGTCGTAGTAGCAGTACGGCCACCCGAAGTCCGACCCCTGCACCGCGCGATAGAGCGGCTCGGCCGGACGCTCGGCGTTGTCCTTGCCGGAGAAGAGCTTTGGCCAGAACACGTCGAGTTGATCGCGGTTGTTCATCGCGACGTACAGCGCGTCGTCGTGCCAGGTAATCGCCGGCATCTGACGGAGGCCGGTGGCGAAGCGCGTGCCCTGTGCCTGCGTCTGGTTCGGCTTGTTCTCGTCGAACTTCCAGATGCCCGCGTGCTTCTCGAGAATCGGGCACGGGTCCACGCCCTTCACGCCGGGACGGCGATCCGGATCCTGGCAGGCGTTCGACGGCGCGCCCACGTTGATGTAGAGCCCGCCACGGCCGTCGAAGGCAATGCCCTTGTCCTCGTGCTGCCGCTCGTCGGGCAGGCCGCTGACGATCGTCTCGGCCGCACCGGTCGGCTTCAGCGTGCCATCGGTCAACTTGAGGCGCTCGATGACCTGCGGGTGCGCCAGGTAGACGTAGCCGTTGCGCAGCGCGATGCCCGTCGTGCTGCCGGAGCCGAAGCGCTCGACCACCTCGAACTTGCCGTCTTTGTTGGCATCGCGCAACGCGACCGCACCGCCGCCGGTCTGCGGCTGGCCGCGTCCGCCGCTCGTCATCAACGCTACGTACAGATCGCCGTTGGCGGCCACGGCTATGTGCCGGGCGGCGCCGAGATTGTCGGCGACGACCAGCGCGCAGAATCCCGCCGGCAGCGTGATGCCGCCGTTACCGGGGTCGCAGGCCGGCAACCCCTGGGCGTGCACCGTGTACACCAGCGCCGACGCCATCAGCGTGACCGCCGCCGCCGCGCCGAGCGCCCACGCGCCGAAGCGTCCATTGATCTCTCTGACCGTCATGCCTCTTCTCCCGCGCGCCATATCGATGATGCGCGCCTGCTTCGTCGGATGGTATCACCCGGCTGCAGGGCGGGCCTTCAGGGTCCGCCGCGGCCAAAGCTCCTGCCAGCGCGGCTCAAGCCGCGCCCTACGCGACCGCTCGAAAGCCGAGCCCTACGTACCGCTATGCTGTACAGACGATGCCGCGCCGCCACTGGCTGATGAAGTGCGAACCGGCCGCCTACACCATCGACGATCTCTCGCGCGATGGGCGGACGAGCTGGGAAGGCGTCCGCAACTACCAGGCCCGCAACTTCATGCGCGACGAGATGCAGGCAGGTGACGGCGTGCTCTTCTACGCTTCCAACGCCGAGCCCTCGGGTGTGACCGGCCTCGCCGAGATTGTCCGCGCCGGTTATCCCGACCACTTCTCGTGGACGAAGGGGCACAAGTACCACGACGCCGCCTCCTCCGCGGACGAGCCGATCTGGTACATGGTGGACCTCGGGTTCGTGGAGCGCTTCGCCGCCGTCGTGCCGCTTGCCGTGCTCAAGGCGACGAAGGGTCTCGAGTCGATGATGGTCACGCAGAAAGGCAGCCGGCTGTCGGTGCAGCCGGCCACGAAGCGCGAGTTCGAGCTCGTCACCAAGCTCGGCCGCGCGGGCGCGGCAGCCCGATGATCAAGACCCCCTATCCCGCCGCCGGGTTGGTCGCGCCCAAGGTGCACGACTACTTCATGCGTCATCGCGCCACCATTGCCGACATCGAAACCGGCGCCATGGCCCCGGTGCCCGATGCTGCCGTCATCGAGAGCCTGATCAACACGACGTTCTGGACCAGCCTGCGGCGCGAAGAAGGCTACGTGCCGAAGCTGTCGCTGGCGTACCTGCCACCGGTGGCGCACGCGCGCGCCATGCATTTCGAGCAGCCGCTGCGCCTCTCGCCGTCGGCGCTGGCCAAGGTGGCGCCGGTGGTCGAACGCGCCGGCATCCATCTCGGGATCTGGCCGCACGACGGCGAGCTGTGCGCGTGGGGCACGACGCATTCGATTCCGCCCATGTGCTTCGTGCTCGAGGTCATCGAGCCGGGGCTGCTGGTCGTGAAGCATCACCGCGGCGAGAAGTCGGGGAAGTACGTCAACGTGGCGGTGCTCGAGGGCGATCAGGTCAAGCTCGTGGACGACGCCGCCTCCAGCCTGCCCGACTGCCCCGCGCTCATCAGCTCGCTGCTCGGCTTCGATTCGCCGTCGTCGTGGGTCGGCTCGGTGAACGTGCTGGTGCAGCTTGCGGTGTCGATGCGCGCCCACGGGCGTGGCGGGCTGCTGCTGATCGTGCCCTCGATGTCGGAGAGCTGGCGCGAGTCGATGATCAGCCCGATGACCTACGCGATCTCGCCGCCCTACCGCGGGCTGAGCGAGCTGCTGCGCCAGACCCCCACCGGCAAGCGTCCCGCACGCTTCCAGGAGTCGCTGCGCGAGGTGGTGGACGTCGTCGCCGGTCTGACCGCGGTGGACGGCGCGGCGGTGATGACCGATGCCTACGAGCTGGTCGCGTTCGGCTCGAAGATCGCGCGGCGGCGAGGCTCGCCTCAGGTCGAGCTGGTCACGGTCACCGAGCCTGTGGTCGGCGGCGTGGCCCGCACGGTGACACCGGCGCAACTCGGCGGCACGCGCCACCTGTCGGCGGCGCAGTTCGTCCACGACCAGCGCGACGCGATCGCGCTCGTGGCGTCGCAGGATCGGCGCTTCACGGTGTTCGCCTGGTCGCCGTGCGCCGACCAGGTGCACGGCCATCAGGTCGAAGCGCTGCTGGTGTAAGGGCGGGGCTGGAGCCCCGCCCTACGAACGCCGCCAGGCCACCGTCAGCCTTGGCCCCGAAAACGCCGCGAGACGATCGGCAGCGGCGCTCACCGCGCGGCGCTGGGGCGCGGTCAACGGCATCTTCGGGACGATCTCCACCGCGGTCTTGGCGCCGGACACGCGGCGGCGCCACACTCCCGCCACGATACCGTCCACGACCAGCGGGTGGGCATAGGCGTCCGCCCCTTGGAAGATGCTGGCGGCGTCGATACCGGCGGGCGGCCGAACCAGGTGGCGATCCTTGTACGCGATCAGGTACTCGTCGTAGTTGGGCACCAGGAACGTGGCCGGCGGCAGCCGCGCCGGCGTGTCCCAGCTCTTCGCCCAATAGATCAAGCCGTCGAGCGCCCGCTCGACCAGTGCGGGAGACGCCGACTCGATGCCGCGACGGGCTTGCGCCACGGTGAGCCCCGACCACCATACGAAATCGCGCAGCGTCGCCGGCCCGTGGCTGGCGAAGTAGCGCGAGGCGAGCTCGGCGCCGGGCTCGCGTGGTCTGTGCGCCCGCGCTGCCGGAGCCCGATCGTCGAGGAGCGCGTAGGTGAGCTGCCGTCCGCGGGCGGGGCCGCTGCACATCACCTGCTCGAGCTCGGCGTGGATCGTCAGCAGCCCCAGACGCGGGCCGCGCGCGTCGATCTTCCGTGCGGCGAGCGCCGTCGCGAGCTCGGTCCGCGTCCGGAACCGGCCGCCCTGGAGCTCCGCCGCCAGCACCTTGTGGACGCGCGACATCGTCCTGGCGTCCAGGCCGTGCTGCCCGTAATAGAACTTGCTCGCCTGGTGCACGCGCGGCGCGGTGAGCGCCAGCATCCATCGGATGTCGGCGCGCGTGACGAAGTGCCAGGTCGGACGCATGACGTGGGTGCGCAGGATCTCGCCGGCGTTGAAAGCGGCCTCCACCGCGGCATCGTCGAGGCCGTGCGCGCGAAGGCCGATCGCCCACTTGGCGCCGATGAAGTCCTGCGCCTGCACCGCGCACAACTGCGCCACAACGGCCGCAGGCGTGCGACGGGCCCGATCCAGAAACTGGTTGTCGATCCGGGCCGCGAGTACGCGGCGTGCCGCGGCGCTCATCGGCAGGCGCGCCGCCGCGCGGCAGCTAGAAGCGGAACCGCGTCCCGAACCAGGCGCGCACCGGTGCGCCCGGCGCGAACAGCGTGCTGTGCGTCAGCGGGAACTCGCCGCCAACCGGCGGGAACGGGCGCGCGACGAACGCACCCTCGGGCGTGAAGGCCGTCGGGCCGAGGAGCGCCGCCGTCGAGTAGCGGCGGTCGAACAGGTTGTTGACCTGGCCAACGAGAGTGAGCCACGACGTCACAGCATAGCGCGCGCCCAGGTTGACGACGGTGTACGCGTCCGTCCCGCCAGGCCCGACGTAGTAGATGCCATCCGCCTCGTGATCGCCGTTCTCGTTCCCGCGGGCGAGGCTGCCGGAGAACGCCACCAGATCGGCGTCGATGCCCAGCGCGCGCGTCACCTGGATATCGGCATAGAGCTTGAGCATGTGGCGCGGGATCAACGGGATGCGATCGCCGGGCTCGATCTCGATGCTGCCCTCGAGGCCGCGTCCGCCAGCCATGGCCGCGTCGTTGGTGCTGTTGCTCTCGCCGTTGACCTCTTCAGCGCTGCGGAAGGTGGCATCGAGCAGCGTGTATCCAGCGCCGATCTCGGCCACGCCGGCCCGCGCTCTCGCGCCGAGCTCCAGTCCCTCGCGGCGCGTGCGTCCGAAGTTCTTGAAGTAGCCGAACCCGCTCTGTTCGGACTGCACGAACAGAATGTCGTCGCGATTGGCGGCGCGGAAGTAGCCGGCGTTCCAGGCGAGCGGTCCTGATTGAGCGCGCACTCCGGCATCCAGCGTGCGGGTCACCACCTGCGCCACCGGAGGGTCGCCCGCCATCGCATTCGGCAGCTTGCACGGCTGCTCCGGATCGGCGCACCCGAGTTCGATCGACGTGGGGGCCCGGCTGCCCTCGTTGTAGCCGGCGTAGAGGTTGATCGCGCGCGAAGCGTTGACGGTGATGCCGGCGGCGGGGTTCAGGCGTGAGAACACGTGCGAGCCGTCGAGCGAGCCCGCCCCGCCGCCGGGCCTTATGCCGTCGCGGTTCTCGACGGACGTGCGGTTGTAGCGGCCCGACAGCGTGAGGTGCGCCCGGTCGCCGAACGACAGCGTGTCGGTTGCGTAGGCGCTCCACGTCCTGGTCAGCCCGTCGAGATCCACGCGGGTGTCGTACGGCTCGCCATCGACGGTGCCACCCGTCACGCCGTCGCCGAACGCGTCCACGCCGGTGATGCTGCGATCGGGGTTCAAGTACCCGAGCTGTGACGCCTGCGTGAACGCGGCGCGGCTCCGGTCGAAGGCGCCGCCGGCGGTCCATTGGTTCCGCCGGCCGGTCCCGGCGCCGAAACGCGTCATCTGGCCCGCGAAGCCCGCAGTGTGCTGGCCGGTCTGCGTGCGGTTCTGCAGTCCGTTGCACTTCTCGGCCGGCTCGTCGTTGAGCTGTACGTTGACGAGGCAGCGGCTCGAGGGAAATGGCGTGTCCGCCGGCGTCTCGCCGGGCAGATAGAGATTCTGATCGAGCGAGT
This sequence comes from Vicinamibacterales bacterium, assembly GCA_035557875.1. GTDB lineage: Bacteria > Acidobacteriota > Vicinamibacteria > Vicinamibacterales > UBA2999 > DASYRM01. The sequence continues at coordinate 621 of DATMDI010000414.1, read as the reverse complement.
CCTCGTTGACGTCGCCGTTGAAGGTCCGCGTGTCGATGTCGCGGTAGTAGACGTTACCGGAAAAAGCGAGGCCCGCCGGGCCGGCGTGGCGCAGCGCGGCGTTCAAGAACGTCGCGCGGTTGTGGGTTTCGTCCGGCTTCGTATAGACGCTGGCGGCGTCGCGATCCAGCAGGCGGGTTTCCTGCAGCGCGTTGCCGTTCAAGTCGTTGCTCGCGTGCGCGAGCGTCACCGCCAGCGAGCCGCGGCTGTGTTCCCAGCCCACCTTGCCGAAGATCTGGCGCACGTCCGAGGGCGAGTCGTCGCGCCAGCCGTCCTCGGCGAAGAGGGTGCCCGCCAGGTACCAGTTCACGGCTCCGGCGTGGCTGCCGCCGTGCTCGAAGTCGAACGCCCGGCGCACGTCGCTCCCGTAGCTCGCCTGAAGCATGGTGCCGGGATGCGTGACGCCGCTCTTGGTCTGAATCGACAGTGCGCCACCCAGCGTGTTCAGGCCGAACAAGGGATTCGAACCCGGCATCAGCGTGGTGGAGGCGATGGCGGCCCTGGGAATGAGATCCCAGCTCACGATGTCGCCGAACGGTTGATTCAAGCGGACGCCGTCCATGTAGACCGACACGCCCTGCG
>DATMDI010000413.1:0-2198 GCA_035557875.1 Vicinamibacterales bacterium | reverse complement strand
GATCGGGCCGCTCGATGTGGTCGATCACCAGGCGATCCAACGGCACCTTGGCTGGCGCGAGCTTCAGGCCGAGCTGCTCCTGCACGGCCGTGAAGAGAGACGGTGCATCGTCGACGGCCGACTCGATCAGACCCCGGCCGTTGCGAACGCCGCACGCGGCCGCGCCGTCCGGCAGCGGCGCGACCGGTTCCTTCCTGAACTGGGCTGCCTGGCGCGCCAGGCAGTCCACGGCGCCCGCCCGCAGCGCGGGCCCCAGCCGCCCGTCGCGGCGTGCCACGGTCAGAACGTAGCCGTTGGTTTCGCTGCGGTCGACGTGGTAGCGCAGCTTGAACCGGTCGATCAGCAGGGCGCGCACCATGAGCGCGCGTTGCGGTCCCGTCGCGCCGGCAGGCGCCTGCGCGTTGATGGTGAAGCGCTCGCGCGTGATCAGGTCGGGCAGGGGACGTGCAAGCTGATACGGCCTGATACCGAACGCCCCCATGACGGCGGCGGACAGATCCGCGTCGTTCTGAACGAATCGTCCGGGCGGAGTCCCGATGCTCATGCTGGTGGCATTCGGATCTCCCGGCTTGACCGATGCAACCTCGAACCGCGGCAGTTCCGCATCGTCGACGATCGAGATGGTCTGCGCCCCAGCCGTGGCCAGCCCCAGCGCCGCAACGACCGCGGCCACGAGACACGCCCGCCGGACGTCGTTCATTTCGGTGCTGGTGGTGGGGTGGCGGCGCGACCGCCGCTGAGCAGCGCGAAGTGAGTGCGCTGCTTGAAGCGCCAGCCTTGCGGCGTCTTCACGTAGACGTCCTCGTAGTGCCCGTCGTACTGGATCTTGTTGGGGTCGCCGCCCAGCCCGATCATCAGCATGTCCACGTAGCCCTTGGCGCCCTCGGCGGTGGCCTCGATGACGTGATTGGGATACAGGTGCCGCACGCCCTGCTGGATCCAGCCGACGTTCTTGCACCCGCGCGATCCGCCGCCCGACACTTCGGCCAGCTTCTCGCGCCCCTGAATGCCGGGGATCGACTTGCCGTTGACCATCGGCAGGAAGATGCCGTCGGCGGTGTAGAGATCCGCGTAGTCGTAGCCGTTGTTCGAGCAGCTGTCGATGTAGCGTGCGTATTTCGCCACCAGTTGCTGGATCTCGATGTAGTCCATCGCCGTCAGCGGCGTCACCTTCTGCTGCGCGAGCGCGGAGACGGGAAGAGCGAGCATGAGGGCGGCAACGGCGATACGGAACATGGCGTCCTTTCCTGAAAATCAGGTGTGAGGGCCGCCTTCAGGCGGCCCTAAGCCGGCTCGAGCCGGCCCCTACGTCTCTACGGAACGATGAAACTGCTGCGATCGACCTTTTCGAACTGGCCGACCATGAGCTCGTTGGCGTAGTTCATCTGCTGGCACTGGTACTCGAACAGCTCGGTGCCCGCTTCCCAGCGCAGGTTCATCGAGCCGCTGAACGGCGCGGTGTAGGCGCCGGGGTCGTCCACCGTCAGCTCGTAACGGATGGAGCTGAAGTCGGTGCGCGTGAAGCGCTCGATCGTGTGCAGCTTGGTGGTGTGCGGCAGGCCGTCGCGGTCCATCCAGAACCCTTCGTTGAATCCCACCGTGTCCACGACCAGCGTGTCGCCGTCCCACCAGCCGATCGAGTGGCCGTAGTAGGTGGGAGTGAAGTCCTTGGGATGGGAACGGCCGTCCATGAACACCTCGCGGAAGGTGTGCGGGCCGCCGATGTCGAAGATGAAGAGGCGCTGGAGCTCGCGCATCTCCACCATCTCGACGCCGTAGGGCGTCAGGAACTGGCGCGCCACGCCCGACGGTTTGCAGCGCGTGTGCGGCTCGAGCTCGTTACTGTTGCGGTCCGCGAAGAGCGCCTTCGCCCACGGCTGGAAGGGGATGTCCTTGATCTGCAGCGGGTTCGGGATCACCGGCCCCGGTAGCCACACGCCTTTCTCCGCCGGCGTCGCGCCGCCGAGCAGCATGTGGCCGTCGGGAGCGCGCGGTACCGCGCGCGGCGGCCCCGAGGGACGGCCGCGTCCGCGGGCGGCGTTGGCCGCGCCGCCGGGATCGCCCCGCCCTTCCGGGACGCCGACCTGCACGCTTGGGCGTTGTGGGTTCGGCTCCTCCCGCTGGCCAAAGACGAGCAGCGGTGAGGCGAAGACGAGCGCGGCGATCATCAACCCCAGAGTTCGGCGCATGTCCCTCTC
>DATMDI010000412.1:0-2524 GCA_035557875.1 Vicinamibacterales bacterium | reverse complement strand
CGCCTCCGCCGCCTGCTCGCTCAGCAGGACCTGCGCCTGACCCACCAGTCGCGCCTGACGCTCGCGACCGGCAAGGCCTTCTGGTCGGGATACTTCGAACGGAAGTAGACTTCGCCGCGAAATCAGATGTGGGGGCCGCCTTCAGGCGGCCCCGGGGCCGGCTAAAGCCGGCCCCCACGTCAATTCTGCAACGCACTCTCAGGAGGCGACATGCGGCGACTCGTGGTGCTGGCAGGTGTAGTGGTGCTTGGTGCGGCGGCCTGGGGAGCGGGTGCGCTGTCCGCGCAGGCGCCGGCGGCGGCCGGTCAGACGGCGCCGGCGCCGATCAACCCCGCGAACTTCACCGGCCTGGTCACGCCGCACGCGACCACCGACATCCGCACGCTGCGCTACGAGTTCGCCCGCGGCGCACGGACCAACTGGCACAGCCACGCCGGCGGCCAGGTCGTGTTCGTCGAGCGGGGACGCATGCGCACCCAGGAGCGCGGGAAGGCGGTGCAGGAGTTCGGCCCCGGTGGGCTCGTGCGCACCGAAGCGGATGTCGTGCATTGGCACGGGGCGCGGCCCGACGACGGGCTCACGCAGGTGGCATTGAGCTTCGGCGTCACCAACTGGCTGCAGCCGGTCAGCGAGGCGGAGTATTCAGCTCGCTGACCAGGCGCCGTCCACCGGTACCGCCGCGCCCGTGATGTCGCTGGCGTCGGCGCCGCACAGGAACACCATCAGCGCCGCGACCTGATCGGCCGAGATGAAACGGCCGGTCGGCTGCTTGGCAGCGAAGAAGCGCTGTTCGGCGTCCTGACGGCTGATCGCGCCAGCGGCCATCGACGCGCGAATCGCTTCTTCGTGGATGGGCGTTTCCGTGGTGCCGGGGCAGATGGCGTTGCAGGTGATGCCGTGCGCGATCCCCTCGAGCGCCACGGCACGGGTGAGACCGAGCAGCGCGGTCTTGGTCGTGACGTAGCCGATGCGGTTCACCGCGCCCTTCAGGCCGTAGATCGACGACACGTTGAGGATGCGGCCCCAGCCGCGGGCCTGCATCATCGGCACCGTGAGCCGAATCAGATGAAACGCGGCCGACAGGTTCACCGCCAGCCCCTCGTCCCACTTCTCGGGGCTGAAGTCCTGGACGGGCGCGGCGTGCCGCACCACGGCGTTGTTGACCAGGATGTCGACGGTGCCGAACGCGGACCGCGCCGTCTCGACGATGCGGTCGATGTCCGCGGGGCGCGAGAGATCGCCGGCCGCGTAGGCGGCGCGGATGCCGTAGCGCGAGGCGAGCTCGACGACCAGCCCTTCGGCGTCGTCGCGGGTGGCGATGCCGCTCAGCACGATGTGACATCCGGCGGCGGCAAAGCGGTGGGCCGCGGCGAGGCCGAGCCCTTGTGTCGATCCGGTGATGAGGGCACAGTGGCCTTCGAGCGCGCGCATAGTTGCGTTATGGTACTGGACGCGCAGCGCGGAGGACACGATGGCGGTGAAACCAGGGTGGACGGGGCGCGTCTACGAAGACTTCACGGTGGGCGACATCTACCAGCACCCGCTGGGGCGCACGGTGCTGCCGGTGGACAACAGCTGGTTCACGCTGCTCACGCAGAACATGAACCCGATCCACTTCGACCACGCCTATGCGGCGCAGACCGAATTCGGGCGCCCGCTCGTGGACTCGACCTTCACGCTCGCGCTGGTGACCGGGCAGTCCACGATCGACCTGTCCTTCAACGTGATGGCCAACCTGGGATGGGACGAAGTACGGCTGCCGAACCCGCTCTTCGAAGGCGACACGGTGTACTCGAAGAGCGAGGTGATCGAGGCGCGGGAGTCGAAGTCGCGCCCCAATGTCGGCATCGTGCGGGTGAAGACGACCGGCGTGAAGCAGGACGGCACCGTGATCATCGAATTCTTCCGGACCTTCATGGTCTACAAACGCGACCACGTGCCGAAGACCGCGCGGACCGTGTTCCCTGAGCCGCGTACCTAGATTCGTACGTGGGGGCCGGCTTCAGCCGGCCCGGCCCAGGGCCGCCTGACCACCTCCACACCGGCGGTCCTGCACACAGAAGAGAGCGGTCACAAAACCGGTAGCGGTGTGTCGCCCTGCCGCCGCCGTGGCCGCGGCCGGCCGCGCACCGGTGTGCTGTTGCCGGCAGAAACACGCGGGTACGGACTGTGCAGCTCAGCTGGCATGCGCAAAGTCGTCGCTGCCATGCCGCCGGAGCCGGGCCCGCGCCCGCACTACTCGATCGCCCCGACCGAGCGGGGTTGGCTCCTGGTCATCCAGGATGGCGACTGCTCGGTGATGCAGGTGTTCCGCACGTCGTCCGCCGCGCGCTGTGCGGTGGACCGCATGATGTCGTTCTTCGACACCATGCGCACGCAGGCCCCCTCCTCGAGAGTCGCCGCGTTCGATTGAGGCGCACATCTCACCCCAGCAACAGGTCCAGTTCCTCGACGTGTGCCGCCCGCAGCGCCGCGGTGGGGCGATCGATGCGTCCGCTCCGCACCAGCCGCGCCAGCGACTCCT
>DATMDI010000411.1:0-10648 GCA_035557875.1 Vicinamibacterales bacterium | reverse complement strand
GGCTGCAGGCGGACCAGGTCGCCGTCGATCACGAAGGCCGCCCACGCGTCGCCGCGCCTGAACAGCCCGCCCACCGGCACCTTCACCACGTCCGGCTCGCTCCACATCACCACGCGCACTTCGACGCGGTAGCCGTCGCCGAGGCGCCCGGCGGCGGCCGGGTCGTCGAAATCGATCAGCACGTTGACCCGCTGCTCCTCGACGCCCAGCGCGGAGACCTTCATGAAGCCCGCCGGCTCGACGCGGCGGACGCGCCCCTGGAGCGGATCGCTCCCGCCCCACCCGTCGATCAGCACCAGCGCGCCCTGCTGCACCCGCACGGCGTCAGTGGACAGGAAGTCGGCGACGATCTCGATCCGCGCCGGATCACCGATCTCGATCAGCGGTTCGCCCACGGGAACGACCGACTCGCTTTCGCGCAGCCGCTTCAGAATCACGCCGTTCACCGGCGCCACGACCTCCACGGAGCGCCCGGCCGGAGCCGGCGCCTGCAGGCGCGCCCGGGCGAGCTGCAGCTCGTGCTCCGAGCGCGAGACGGCGAATACCGAGGCCTTCGACGCCTCCTCCGCCGTGGCCACGGCCGTTTCGGCCGCGTCGAGCGTGTCGCTGGCGATGGCACCAGCCTTCATCAGCTGCCGCTGCCGCTCGAGGGTAGTCCGCGCACGCGTCAGTTCGGCGGTCGACCGGTCGCGCTCGGACTGCGCCTGGCCGACGGCGGCGCGCGCGGCCTCGACGGCGGCCTGCAGTTCGACGCGGGTGCGTGGGTCGAGCAGCGGCGCGTCGGCCGTGGACAGCCGCGCGACCACCGTCTTGCCGCGAACGACGCGATCGCCCGGCTCGAGCTCGATCCGCTGTAGCCGCCCGGCCACCGGGGCCGAGACGACGAACCGTTCGCGTACGCGCGTCTCGCCGTCCTCGTCCAGCGTGACCTGCAGCGGGCCACGCTCGACCTTGGCGGCATTCACTTCGATCGATTCCGGCCACATCGCCGCGGCGACGATGCCGAGCACGACGATCACGCCTGCAATCAGTCGCTTGTGTTCGAGGATTCGCATACAGAGTGTCGTGGTTGTTGGACCTGGGTGGGCGCGCCTCTATTCTCGGATTTTCAGCACGGCGACGAGATCGAGCTGATCGAGCTTGCGTCGGACGACCAGCCCCGAGAAGACCGTGGCGGCGATGATCCCGAGAAACGCCAGCGCGACTGCCTGGCGCGAGACGTAGAGCGGGAACCGATACACCTCGCTGTCGATCATGCCGACGATGGCGGCGGAAAGCGCGTAGCCGAAGAGCCCCCCGACCGGGAGCGCCACCAGGGTCAACAGCGCCAGTTCGCCCATCAGGATCAACGAAATCTCCGCGCGCGTGAATCCGAGCACACGCAGGCTCGCCAGCTCTCGACTGCGTTCGGACAACGATACCCTGGCGGCGTTGTACACGACGCCGAACGCGATGATGGCCGCGAAGATGAGATTGATGAGAATCGATACGCTCATGTTCGCGGCCATGACCTCTCGGAAGCTCTGAATCACCGCACGCTTGAAGCCGGCGCCGGCGACGGCGGGCAGGACCTTCAGCTCGGCTGCCAGCTCCCCTTCTTGCGCCGCGTCGATGAGCAGCAGCGCGCTGTTCGCCACCTCACCCTCGCGCATCATCTGGTGCAGCGCCGCCAGATCCATGTAGGCAGAGAGCCCCATGATGTCGTCGACGAGGCCGGTCACCAGGACGCGCCGGGTGGGGCGCTGCCCCTCGAGCACGTCGAGGGAGACCTCGTCACCCGGGACCACGCCTAGCACGTTGGCCAGCGTCAGCGACAGGACCACCCCCGATGGCGGCAGCCGGATCTCACGGCCGTCACGATCGACGATGCGCCTGAACCGCGGCGTGGGCGGGACGCCCGTGATGGAGAGATAGCGTTCGCGGTAGCCCGATCGAATGCGCGCGGCCACGGTCCTCTGCGGCTCGACCGCGACCACGCCCGGGAGCCTGGCGAGCGCGTAGCGCGCCGACTCGCCGCGAGGTTCGATGAAGGTGACGGTGACGTCCTGGCGCTCGGCGCCCCAGAACTGCGTCAGCATCAGGCGGTCGATCGCATCGTTGAAGACGAAGCCGATCATCAGGATCGCCACCGCGAAGGCGATGCCGAAGACCGACGCGGCGGCGCGGAGGGGATGGCGGACCACGTTGCGGAGCACCATCCGCCCGGCGGTCCCCAGGTGTCGCGAGACGAGCGGCGTCTCGAAGAGGGACCGCCGGTATCGCGCCGGCACTTCGGGGCGCATCGCCTCGGCGGGCGGCAGGCGCACGGCGCGTCTCACCGCGGTGTAGGCGCCGGCGACGGCGGCCACCATGGTCATGGCCGTGGCGCCGACGACGACGCCGAAGGGCACGGAGAAGAGCAGCGTCGGAAAGCGGAAGAACGAGTTGTAGAGGCCGATGATGAGGGTTCCCATCATCGCGCCGAGAACGACGCCGATGACCACGCCGCCGAGCCCGATCGCCAGCGCCCACTTCAGGTAGTGCCACCCGATGGCGCGGTTGTCGTAGCCGAGCGCCTTGAGCGACGCGATCTGCGGCCGCTGCAGCGCCAGGGCCCGGGTGAGCGCCACGTTCAGGATGAAGGCGGCGACCATCATGAAGATCACCGGGAGCAGGACGCCGAACGTCTGCAGTTGCGACAGTTCGTTCTGCACCGTCCAGTGCGACAGCTGCAGCGCGCGCGGAATGGCGCCGAGCCCGCCGTAGGGCTCGAGGATCCGGTCCAACCGCGCCATCACCTCGTCGGCGGATGCGCCCGGCGCGAGGCCGAGGACGACGTCGTTGAAGCCGCCCTCCATGTCGAAGGCCGCGGCCAGCGCCTGTTCGTCCATCCAGAACGTGCCGAAGCGCCGATCGTCGGGCACCAGTTCACCAGGACGGATGTTGTAGATGAATTCGGGCGAGAGCGCGACACCGACGATGGTCAGGCGGCGCAGCCGGCCGTTGAGCACGGCGGGCACCCGATCCCCCAGGCCGAGCCCGTTCGCCAGCACGAACCCTTCACTGGCCAGCACCTCGTCGGGCCGCCCGCGCTCGATCCAGCGTCCACGTCGAAGGAAGAGATCGTTGACGAGCGGCCGCCGATGCGCCGGCACCGAGACGAGCCTGCCGCTCGCCGGTTCGTCGAAGCCGGGCAGGTCCAGCGTGACGTTCGCGACGACGCGCGTCTCGACGGCGGAGACGTTGGGAATGGCCGCGATGGCGTCGGCCACGCGCAGCGGCGCGCGCTTGAACGACGCGAACACGTCGCCGAAGCGCTGCCGTTCGTAGTAGGCGTCGCGCGTCCGGTACAACGAGTCGAACGTGGACAGATACATGACGAACATCGCCACGCCGGCGGCGACGACCATGGCGATGGCGAAGGCCTGGCCCTTCATCGCCAGCAGATCGCGGACGAGCTTGCGATTGAGCGGCCTCATCGCCGTGTCACCAGACGAGCTCGCGCGGCGAGAGCTTCTCCGTCCGCTCCTCGACCGCGGTCACGCGGCCGTCGGCCAGCCTGATGATGCGATCCGCCATCGAGCCGATGGCGGCATTGTGCGTAATCACCACCGTCGTGGTGCCCAGTTCGCTGTTCACGCGCGCGAGCGCCTCGAGCACGACGATTCCGGTGGAGATGTCGAGGGCCCCCGTCGGCTCGTCGCAGAGGAGCACCGAGGGGCGCTTGGCAATCGCCCGCGCGATCGCCACGCGCTGCTGCTCGCCGCCGGAGAGCTGCGCCGGGAAGTGGTCCTGACGTTCGCCGAGCTGCACCATCCGAAGCGCGTCGCCCGGGTTCATCGGACGCTCCGAGATGTCGGTCACGAGCGCGACGTTTTCGACCGCAGTGAGGCTGGGGATCAGGTTGTAGAACTGGAACACGAAGCCGACATGCTGCCGGCGATACGCGGTGAGGCCGGCTTCGTCAGCGCGCGTCAGCACGGTGTCGCGGTACTTCACCTCGCCGCTCGTCGGCACGTCGAGGCCGCCGATGATGTTGAGCAGGGTGGACTTGCCGGAGCCAGACGGCCCGAGCAGCACGACGAACTGGCCTTCGTCGAGCTGGAGGTTCACCTGCCTGAGGGCGTGCACCTCCACTTCGCCCATGTGATACACCTTGCCGAGATCGGTGATGGTGAAGAGCGCCTCCGCCATGCTCCTGCCATCCTAGCGCGGGTCCGTTTCGGTCTCGTCGGCGCGACCTCAGTCGCACCGGTCGACGGCGCTACCAGCGCCTCCCGAAGGTGGGCGGCGCCGGCGGGCGCAGCCGGCCGGGATTCCAGATCTCGCCGCACGCGGTGCACCGCCAGTAAGTGGACTCGTTGATCACTTTCGAGGCCGTGCTCAGGTCTTTCGACCGGCAGAACGGACAGAACACCGGCGCTGCGACATCCGGTTTGGGGTCACTGGCAGATCTCATGATGGGCTCCCTCTCTCGCTTTGATGAGGGAACGGCGTGGGCAGGGACCCAGCCCGCAGGCTCAGGAAAGCAGTGCACTCACAGTGTACCGCCCTGTTCATCCGCCGCGGCGCCTATTTCCGCAGCCGCGCGAGAAGGCCCGCGAAATCCGGCGGCAGAGGCGCCTCGAACTCGATCGGCCGATCATCGGACGGGTGACGGAACACGAGCCGGTGCGCGTGCAGCGCCTGGCGGCCGAACTCGATCGGGCGCAGCGCATCGGGGCCGTAGACGTAGCGCGTCTCGCCCACCAGCGTGTGGCCGCGCAGACGGGCTTGGATACGAATCTGATTGCGCTTGCCGGTGTGGAGCCGCACCTCGATGAGCGACGTGTTCGCGAAGCGCTCCAGCACCCGGTAGGCGCACTCGGCATCCACGCCTTTCGGATCCGACGGGTGCGTCTGCTTCTGGATCAGCGCTTTCGTATCCCACACGAGGCGATCCCGCCATGCGCCCTGCGGCGGCGAGGGGTGGCCGTAGACCACCGCCCAGTAGACGCGCTCGGGCTCGCGGCGGCGGAATTGGTCCTTCATGCGGGTTTGCGCCAGCGCTGTCTTGGCGAACACCACCAGGCCGGACGTATCGAGATCGATCCGGTGTACGACGAACGGCTTCCGCTTGCGGCTCGACCGGAAGTAGTCCTCGAGCAGCGTCACGATCGACGGCGACTGGCTGCGCCGCTCCAGCGGCACCGAGAGGAGCCCGGCCGGCTTGTTGAGCACGATCAGCGCGTCGTCCTCATAGAGGATGTCGAGCGCGCCCTTCTTGAACGGGCCGGGCTGGCGACTGGCGCTCCCCGGACGATCCATCCAGAGCCGCACGACGTCGCCGGCGACGAGCTTTACGCCGGCATCGGCAATCCCGCTCTCCACTTCATTCAGGAAGACCTTGCCACGCTCCAGCGCGGTCGCGACGCGTGCGCGCGAGCCCACGCGGTCGGGCGCCGCCAGGAACTTGTCGAGGCGGGTCCCGGCGTCGGGTGCGGCGACCGTCCACTCGGGCAGCCCTGAAGACCTGCCGCTACGGATGACGGGCACGGAAGCGGCAGCCGGCCTCAATCGACGCCGAACGCGAGCAGCACGTTCCCGGGACGGGCGGCGATGCCGCCGTAGCCCGAGTTCACGAAGATCATCCCGCCGCCGACGATGAGCGGCGAGCCGTCGATGCTGGCGCCCGTGCCGGCGGCGCCGTTGACGGTCTCGAACGAGCGGTTGGTGTCGAACTGCCAGAGGATGGTGCCGTCGTCGGCGGCGTAGGCGCGGAGGCCGCCGTCGATCGATCCCACGAGCACCGCGCCTGGAATCGCGGTGGCTGCGCCCGCCTGCGACGTGTTGCAACGCGGCTGACCGGCACAGAGCGCCGGCTGCGCGGGCACGTTCCACGCTTCCTGCCCCGTCCCCCCGCGGACGGCTCTCACGCCGCCCGGAGTCGGAGAACGGTAGCTGCCGTTGCCGAAGTACGCCTGCCGGCCATCGACCGAGCCGCCGTACTGGCCGCCGAGAGCGTCGCCCGCCCCAAAGCGGTACTGCCACACGAGCGCTCCGGTGTCGGGATCGATCGCGTGCGCCACACCCGACTTCTGCGGAATGACGATCAACTGGCGCCCCTCGATGGTCGCCAGCATCGGCGCCGCGGAGAAGTCGTGGTCGGGACCCATGACGGCCGGACAGCCGTTGCCATCGCTCGTCGCGGGGCATCCGCCGAGCCAGCTGTCGTTTTTCAGCCCCTGGTAGAACCACTTCACCTTGCCGGTCTGCATGTCGACCGCGACGACGGAATCGGTCATCGGCTGAACCGGATCGGCGTAGCCGTTGCCGGTCGCGAAGTAGACGGACCGCCGCGCCAGGTCCACCGTGGGCGACGACCAGATGCTGCCGCCAGCAGGACCAAACGCTTCGGTGCCGTTCCGCGAGTTCTTGCCGCGCGGCTTCGGCTCGTCGATGGTGTAGGTCTTCCACAGCGGCGCGCCTGTGTTGACGTCGAGCGCGGTGAGGTTGCCGCGGAAGGTGCAGCACTTGTTGTCGCCTCGCCCCGCGCTCGTCTCTTCACCAAGCCCCTGAATCGGCACGAACGCCTTCCCGTCGGCGACTGCGATGGCGCCGGTGATGGCCGCGTTCGGGTGCTCGTCCGCTTTGCGCTTCCACACCAGTTGGCCCGTCACCGCGTCGACGGCATAGACATTCGCCTTCGAATCGCCGAAGAACACGGCGTAGCGCGTGGCGTTGCTGCTGCGATACGGCCACACGCTGAGCGCGCTGCGGACGCCGAGCTCCGCTTTGTAGGTCCAGTAGGTGCAGCCGGTCTTCGGATCGAGCGCGTGCAGCTCGCCGTTGTCGCTGGCGGCGAAGAGCTTTCCGCCGGCAAGGGCGGGCTGGACGCGCGCGGAGGTCGCACCCTCGTAGGCGAACGCCCACTTCAACTTCAGGCGCGGCAGGTCCTGGGCGGCCAGTCCGCCCTGCGCGGCGTAGCGTGTGTTGGTGGCGTCGCCGCCCCATGCCATCCAGCGCGGGCCCTGCAACGGGTCCGTCGTGGGCGTCGCAGCGGTGCACTGATTCGAACGGCGCGCAGAGGCCGCGAAGGCGCGTCCGGTCAGGAACTGCGCGACGGCGACGCGCTCGGCGGTGGTGAGCGTCGCGCCCTGGACCGCCATCTTGCCGTTGGTCAGCGCGTTCACGATCGCCTCCGGCGTGTACGCGCGCAGCGCGTCCGGCGGCGGCACGGCGGTCTGCCCGGCCTGATGGCAGCTCGCGCACGCCCGCGCGAAGACGGCGTCACCGGCCGGGGGCTGAGGCGGCTGGGCCGTCGCCGCGACGGGAACGGCCAGCGACAGGGCAAGCAGGACACTCTTCAGGCGCATCAATCCTCCAGGTCGGAGGAGATGTTACCGCGTACGTGGGGGCCGGCTTCAGGCGGCTCAGTCGTGGAGGCCGCCTTCAGGCGGCTCAGTCGTGGGGGCCGCCTTCAGGCGGCCCATCATGGGCCGGCTAAAGCCGGCCCCACGTCAGGGCAACGGCGCGGGGAGCTTCGACGCGCCCATCAGGTGCTCGTCGATGGCGCGGGCGGCGCTGCGCCCTTCGGCAATCGCCCACACGATCAGCGACTGGCCGCGCTGCATGTCGCCGGCGGTGAACACGCCCGGCACGTTGGTCATCCACTTCGCGTCGCGGGCCACATTGCCCCGCGCGTTCAGATCCACGCCGAGATCGCCGAGCAGTTGCCCCTTCTCCGGGCCGACGAAGCCCATGGCGAGGAGCACCAGATCCGCCGGGAGCTCGAACTCGCTGCCCGCGACCGGCTCGAACACGGTCCGGCCGTCCTTCTGCACCGGCTCGACTTTCACGGCGTGCAGCGCCTTCACCCGCCCGTCGCCGTTGCCGGAGAAGCGCTGCGTGGACACCGAGTAGAGCCGTTCGCCACCCTCCTCGTGCGCCGACGACACGCGGAAGACCTGCGGCCACTCGGGCCAGGGATTGCTGGCCGCGCGATCCTTCGGCGGCGTCGGCAGGAGCTCGAACTGGTGCACCGACCGGGCCTTCTGCCGGTGCGCGGTGCCAAGGCAGTCGGCGCCCGTGTCGCCGCCGCCGATGATGATGACGTGCTTGCCTTCGGCCGAGATGAAGTCTGCGTCGGCAACCGTATCGCCTGCGCTGCGGCGGTTCTGGAGCGTGAGGTACTCCATGGCGAAGTGGACGCCATTGAGCTCGCGCCCGGGTACCGGCAGATCGCGCGGCCTCTCGGCGCCTCCGGCGAGCAGCACCGCGTCGAAGTCCCGCCGCAGCCGGTCGGCGGTGAGATCGACGCCGACGTTCACGCCCGGGCGGAACACCACGCCTTCGGCCTCCAGGATCGCCAGCCGGCGATCGAGGAAGCGCTTCTCCATCTTGAACTCGGGGATGCCGTAGCGCAGCAGGCCGCCGATCCGATCGGCCTTCTCGAAGACCGTCACCGAGTGGCCGGCGCGGTTCAACTGGTCGGCGGCGGCCAGTCCGGCCGGGCCCGACCCCACGACCGCTACTTTTTTCCAGGTGCGGTGCTCGGGCGGCTGCGGCGTGACCCAGCCCTCGTCCCAGGCCCGGTCGATGATCGAGGCCTCGATCGACTTGATCGTGACCGGATCCTCGTTGATCCCGAGAACGCACGACCCTTCGCACGGCGCCGGACACAGCTTGCCGGTGAACTCCGGGAAGTTGTTGGTGGCGTGCAGCCGATCGATCGCCGCCCGCCACCGGTCGCGGTAGACGAGATCGTTCCAGTCGGGAATCAGGTTGCCCAGCGGGCAGCCCTGATGGCAGAACGGAATACCGCAGTCCATGCACCGCGCGCCCTGCGACGCCAGCTCCGTCGTGGCGTACGGCAGATACACCTCGCGCCAGTCCTGCACGCGCTCGGCAACGGGGCGTGTGGGGTGCTTCTTCCGCTTGATTTCGATGAACCCGGTCGGCTTACCCATGAGCGGGACTCGCGGCGGCCCGGGCGGTCGGGTAGCCGTCATCCGTGTCTGCCGGCCCGCTGGCCACAACCGGATCCGACAGTCGCGCGGCCTCCGCCGCCTGACGCCTGGCCTGGTCGGCCAGCGCGCGCTTGTACTCGCGCGGCATGATCTTCACCAGCCGCCCCTGCAGTGACCTCCAATCCGACAGCAGCCCCTCGGCGTAGGCGCTGCCGGTCTCGGCCACGTGACGCATGATGAGCGTCTGCACCAGATCGATCTCGTCGGCATCGACGAGCGCCTCGAGATCGACCATGTCGGGATTGCAGCGCTTCTTGAACGTGCCGTCCACGTCGAGCACGTAGGCCACGCCGCCGCTCATGCCGGCGGCGAAGTTGCGTCCGGTCGTGCCGAGCACGACGACGCGGCCACCGGTCATGTACTCGCAGCCGTGATCGCCCACGCCCTCGACCACCACGTTGGCGCCGCTGTTGCGGACGCAAAAGCGCTCGCCGGCCACGCCGCGGACGAACGCCTCGCCGCCCGTCGCGCCGTAGAGCCCGACGTTGCCGATGATGATGTTCTCCTCGGAACGGAAGGTGGATTCGGCCGGCGGGAACACCGCCAGCCGTCCGCCCGACAGCCCTTTGCCGAAGCCGTCGTTGGCATCGCCGACGAGGATCATCGTCATGCCGCGCGGCACGAAGGCGCCGAAGCTCTGTCCGGCCGAACCGGTGAACGTCAGCTTGATCGTGTCGTCCGGCAGACCGGCCCCGCCGTAGCGCCGCGTCAGCTCGGCGCCGAGCATCGTCCCGACCGTGCGATCCGAGTTCTGGATCGGCGAGGCAAACGACACCGGCGTCCGCGAGTCGAGCGCCTTCCGGCACTTGACGATCAGCGAGTTGTCGAGCGACACCGCCAGCCCGTGGTCCTGCGCCGTGACGCACCGGCGCGCCACCGACGGCGGCAGATCCGGCTGGTGCAGCAGCGGCGCCAGGTTGAGCCCTTTCGCCTTCCAGTGGTCCAGCGCCGGCGCGACGTCGAGGCAGTCGGCGCGGCCGATCATCTCGTCCACCGTCCGGAAGCCGAGCTGCGCCATGAGTTCGCGCACTTCCTCGGCGATGAACCGGAAGAAGTTCTCGACGAACTCCGCCTTGCCGGTGAACTTCTCACGCAGCTGCGGATCCTGCGTTGCGATGCCGACCGGGCACGTGTTCAGGTGACACACGCGCATCATGATGCAGCCCATCACCACCAGCGGCGCGGTCGCAAACCCGTACTCTTCGGCGCCGAGCAGCGCCGCCACGACGACGTCGCGGCCGGTCTTCATCTGCCCGTCGGTCTGCACGACGATGCGATCGCGCAGCTTGTTGAGGACGAGCACCTGCTGCGTCTCCGCCAACCCGAGCTCCCACGGCAGCCCCGCGTGCTTGAGGCTGGTCAGTGGCGATGCGCCGGTCCCGCCATCGTGTCCCGAGATGAGCACGACATCGGAGTGCGCCTTCGCAACGCCGGCCGCCACTGTGCCCACGCCACCTTCGGCGACGAGCTTGACCGAGATCCGCGCGCGCGGATTCGAGTTCTTCAAGTCGAAGATCAGCTGCGCCAGATCCTCGATCGAGTAGATGTCGTGATGTGGCGGCGGTGAGATCAGCCCCACGCCCGTCGTCGAGTACCGCACCTTCGCGATCCAGGGATAGACCTTGTGCCCTGGCAGCTGGCCGCCCTCGCCCGGCTTGGCG
>DATMDI010000410.1:0-8722 GCA_035557875.1 Vicinamibacterales bacterium | reverse complement strand
ACCATATTCGGGTCGTAGTTGGTGGTGAAGAGCTCGGTTCCGAACGACTGATTGGCCAGCGGTCCGCAATCGGGCTGCGCCGCTGGGTTCGCGAGATTGCAGCCCGGGCTGTTCGTGAAATTGAAATTGGTGGGATTCAGCCACGGCCGTGTCGTCATGGTGGGAATGCGGAAGATCGGGTTCATGTCGAGCCCGAAGAGCGAACTGAGGCCCTCCATGTATTTGCCCACGCTGGCCTTGACGGCGGTCTTGCCGTTCCCGAACAGGTCGTAGGCCACGCCCGCTCGCGGGGTGATGTCCTTCCAGGCGATCCCCTGGGTCGATTCGTGGGGAAACGAGACCTGCGTCGGCATCAGCGGATAGTCCGGAAGGCCACCGATCGGGTCGGAGGTGTAGTGCGTGATGCCGTTGTCGAACCGCACGCCACCCTGCAGCGTCAGCCGCTTCATCGTCCACTGATCCTGCGCGTAGAGGTTGACGGGGATGACGTGGCGGCCGGTGCGGAGCCAGCCGGGGTAGGCGAGGTTCTGGGTGATCTGATTGGGCACCCCGTTGTTGGTCCGGACCTGAATCACGGTGCTGTCGTAGAAGTAGTTCTTGGTCGGCGTGCTGAACCCGCCCTGGTAGCCGAACTTCATGTTGTGCGCGCCGCTGACGTACGACATGGACGCCCGCCATTCGTGCGTCCCGATGTCGTTTTTGCCGAAGCCGCCGTTGGCGAGTCCGGGATGCCGGGAGATGAGGCCGGGGATCGAGCAGTTGCAGCTCGGAATGATGGCACCCGACTGTTCCAGCTGCTGGATCATCGCCGGGTTGTTCACGCCGCCGATCCCGCCGATGCGCGGTCCGCCACCGCCGCTCTGATCGTAGATGCCCAGGAACGTGCCGATCCCGGCCTCCGCCAGCAGCTTGTTGTTGATCGCAAACGTCCAGGTGCCCTGCTGCACGCGGGACTGAGTGAAACTGGTCAAGCCCGTGCCCTCGGGCGTCTGCGTCGGCGTGCCGCCGCCTTCCTTGCCGATGTAGTTGTGCTGCTCCTGCCAGTAGAAGGTGAGCTTGTGGCGCTGCGATGCCTGCCACGTGAGACGCGGCGATTCGGCCCGGTCCCGCGTGTCGGTGAAGGCGGGCTGCGTCAGGTCGAAATCCACGGACCATACGTTCGGATTGTTGGCGTTCTTGTTGACCCACATGCCCGGAACGGTGTTGTTCGACACGACCTGCCGCACCGTGAAGTAGAACCAGAGTTTGTCGCGGACAATCGGGCCGCCGATCTGGCCATCCACGTCATACAGGTTCTTCAGCTCGCCTGGCGTCCTGAGGCCCTGGGCCTTCAGCGAATCCGTGAAATTACTGGCCTGCATCCAGCCCTTGGCCGTGTTGCCAAAGGCGGAGCCCCTGAACGTGTTGCCGCCGTCCTTCGGGATGACGTTCAGGTTGACGCCGGCGCCCTCGGCTTCGCCCAGCCCGCCGGAGGTGTTGATCACGATTTCCGACGCACCGGCCGTATTCAGGAGCTGCCCGCCAGCCGTGGCCTGACCAGTGAAGTCGGTGTTCAGCCCGTCGGTCTTGGTCCGTGAGCCGTAGGTGTTCCCGCCGTGAATCGTCCCGGCGAGGCCGCCCATGCCACCGGTGATGCCACCGGAATCGCCGCCGCCGACGGCGACGCCTGCTTGCGACACGTTCAGTCCAGGAATGAGGGATTGCAGCCCGGCGGCGTTCCGCGAGCTGGGGATGGCGGCGATGACGTCGTCGCTCATCGTCTGCTGCACCCTGACGCTCTGCACGTCCACGATCGGCGATTGACCGGTGACGGTGATCGTTTCGTCGAGCCCGCCGGGCGCCAGATCGGCACTCACCGTGGCCACGAACGTTCCCGTGAGCTGGATGCCGTCGCGCTTGACGGCCTTGAAGCCCGTCAACGTGAACGTCACCGAATACGCGCCAGGCCGCAAGTCCACGACGCGGTACTGCCCGGTTGCGTCGGTGCTGACCGACCGCACCTTCTCGATCAGGACGGGGCTGGCCACTTCCACCGTCACGCCGGGGAGGACGCCCCCGGACACGTCCTTGACGACGCCGGTAATCGCGCCCTGCGCGAGGACGGCGGCCGGGAGAAGGAACAGGAGTGACAGTACTGCCGCTGACAGCTTTAGAGCTCTCGACAGGACTGAGAGAGGCACGGGGACACCCAGACACCCGAGGACTTCGCGCTGCATTCCGCCCTCCAGAGATGACCGCTGTACAGGTTGTGGGAAACCGCGCGGAGTGTGCGCTCAGCCGTGCGCACCTGAAAATACACAATCCGAGGTACCCGCCCGGAACTGGACACCGATTCGCCTGGCGAACCATCGGCGCGGTCACGGCCAGGGCGAGTCGTAAAATAAAGGGCTGAAGGGTGGATTCCGAGATGCATCGAGGGTGGAACCGATCGATCGCGTGGGTCGTGGCACTGGGCGCGGCGTTGACGATGTCGCTGCCGCTGCGTGCACAGTTCGTGAAGTTCCCGACGCCGGGCGTGCCCCGCACGGCCGACGGCAAGCCGAATCTGGCGGCGCCCGCCCCGCGGACGCCGGACGGCAAGCCGGATTTCTCCGGCATCTGGCTGACCGCGAACTTTGACTGTCCCCCTGGCGGCTACAACCCGGAGACCTACACCTGCGGCCCGGAGCTGCCGATGGGGCGAGACGGCATCAACTTCGGCTCCAGCCTGCAGGGTGGTCTGCCCTATCAACCCTGGCTGGCGGCGCTGGTGAAGAAGCGGACCGCCGACCAGTCCAAGGACGATCCGCACGTGGTCTGCCTGCCCGACACGTTCCTGCGGATGTACAGCCTGCCGCATCTCACGAAGTTCGTGCAGACGGCAGGCCTGCTCATCATGCTGAACGAAGTGAACGCCGGGTACCGCCAGGTGTTTCTCGACAATCGCCCGCTGCCCACCGACCCCGCGCCGTCGTGGCAGGGCTATTCGTCGGCCAGGTGGGAGAGCGACACGCTCGTCATCTCGTCGAACGGCTTCCGCGACGACATCTGGATCGACTGGAGCGGGAGCGTGATCACATCGGCGGCCAAGGTCACGGAAAAGATCCGCCGGCCCACCTACGGGCGCCTCGACATCGAAGTGACAGTCGACGATCCCAAGGCCTACACGAAGCCGTGGACGGTGACCCTGCGCCAGCAGCTGGCGCTGAACACCGAGCTCATCGACGAAATCTGCCTCGAGAACGAGACGTCGTCCAAGCGGATGAAGTAGGGCGCGGCGCGCCGCTGCGGCGGGGCTGAAGCCCCGCCCTACAGCCCCACCCTCCGGTCCCCGCCGGCGCCCAGGTAGCCGTGGCGCTGGCACCATTTGACCGTCTCGAGCACCGGCATCACCGTCAGCGCCGCCAGACCCGCCAGCGCCCACTCCCCCGCCGTCAACGCGTAGGTGCCGAACGCCCGCTGCAGGAACGGCACGTAGACGATCGCCACGAGCAGCAGCAGTTCCCATCCCACCGCGTAGTTCAACCACCGGTTGGAGAACGGCCGCCGCAGCACCGAGTGCCAGTCGGAGCGGTAGTTATAGGCCTTGAAGAACTGGATCAGCACCAGCGAGACGAACGTCAGCGTCATGGCCTCGGCCATGGGCAGGCCGCGGCTCAACATCCACGCGAACAGGCTCACGTTCACGATCGCGGACCAGATGCCTCCGGCCAGCAGCAGCACGACCACCGGCCGCGTGAACACGCCGGTGCGTGGGTCGCGCGGCTTGCGCTGCATCAGATCGGCGTCGGGCGGATCGACGGCCAGCGCCAGCGCCGGCAGCCCGTCGGTGGCCAGGTTGACGTACAGGATCTGCACCGCGGTCAGCGGTAACGGCAGCCCGGCCAGCACCGCGCCCGCCATCAGGAGAATCTCGCCGACGTTCGACGACAGCAGATAGGTCAGGTACTTGCGGATGTTCGCGAAGACGATGCGGCCCTCTTCCACCGCCGCGACGATCGACGCGAAGTTGTCGTCGAGGAGCGTCACGGAGGCCGCTTCCTTGCTGACGTCGGTTCCCGAAATCCCCATCGCGATGCCGACGTCGGCCTTCTTCAGCGCCGGCGCATCGTTGACGCCGTCGCCGGTCATGGCCACGACGTCGCCGCGCTGCTGCCAGGCCCCCACCACGCGCAATTTGTCGGCCGGCGACACCCGCGCGTAGACGCCGATCTCCGTCACCTGACGGGCCAGATCGTCGTCGCTCATCGCGCCCAGTTCCCGGCCCGAGACGACGCGGCGCCCGCCGAGCAGACCGATCTCGTCGGCGACGGCGGTGGCCGTGAGCGGGTGATCGCCTGTGATCATCACCGGCGTGATGCCCGCGTCCCAGCAGGTCCGCACGGCGGCCCGGGCTTCGGCGCGCGGCGGATCCATCATGCCGATCAGGCCGACGAGCGTCATGGCCCGTTCCGCGTCGGCGATGGAGGTCTCGCGCCTGCGCGCAATGGCCAGCACGCGCAGCCCCGCGGCCGCCATGTCGCGCTCGATCGCGAGAATCGCCGCGCGATCGGTCTCCTCGAGCGGGGCCTCACTGCCGTCGCGCGCCCAGGCCGCACAGTCCGGCAACACCACGTCCACCGATCCCTTGGAGAACGCGGTCAGCGCCCCCTTGCGATCCTCGTGCAGCGTCGTCATGCGCCGCCGTTCGGACGTGAAGGCGATCTCGTGCCGGCGCGGGAGCGCCTGGTTGAGCGCGCTCTGGTCGAGGCCAGCTTTCTCGGCCGCAACCACGAACGCCGCCTCGGTGGGATCGCCCTCGACCCGCCAGGCGCCGTGCTCGTCGAGACGCACCCGGGCGTCGGAGGCGAGGACCGCCGCGCTGAGCGTGTCGCGCACCGTGTGGGACGGGACAACCGCGGCGCCGTCGCGGCGGAACTCGCCGACCGGGTCGTAGCCGACGCCCGTGATCTCCACCATGCCGTCCGCCGTGGCCACGCGGCGGACCGTCATCTCGTTGCGCGTCAGGGTGCCGGTCTTGTCGGAACAGATCGTGGAGGTGCTCCCGAGGGTCTCCACCACCGGCAGCCGGCGGACCAGCGCCTGGCGCTTGACCATGCGGCGCACGCCAATGGCCAGCGAGATCGTCACCACCGCCGGCAGCGCTTCGGGCACCACCGCCACGGCGAGGGCGATGCCGAAGATGAACATGTCGAGCAGGGGCATGCCACGCCAGACGCCGAGCGCCACGATCGCGCCGACGATGAGGAACGCCGCCTTGGCGAGGACGCCGCCGAGCCGATCGAGATTCTCCTGCAACGGCGTCCGGCCGGTCTCCACCGCGTGCACCAGGCCGGTGATGCGGCCGAACTCGGTGTCCATGCCCGTGGCCACCACCACGCCCTGCCCGCGTCCGCGAGTCACCAGCGTGCCGGCGTAGGCCATGTTGCGCTGGTCGGCGATCGGCAGATCCGCGTCGGCGAGCACGCCGGTCATCTTCTCCACGGCCAGCGATTCGCCGGTGAGCGCCGCTTCGTCGATGGCGAGGTTCACCGCGAGCCCGACGCGGATGTCGGCTGGTACGCGGTCGCCGGCCCGCAGCACGACGGCGTCACCCGAGACGAGTTCCCGCGCCGGCACCTGCGTCTCGACACCGCCCCGCAGCGCGTGCGCCAGTGGCGCCGCCATCTCCCGCAGCGCTTCGAGCGCACGCTCGGCGCGGTACTCCTGCACGAAGCCGAGCAGGACCGCAAAGAGCACGATGACGGCGATCACCACCGCTTCGAGCGTGTGGCCCATGACCCCCGACACCGCCGTCGCGGCGAGCAGGATCAGCACCAGCACGTTCTTGAACTGGGCCACCAGCGTGTGCCACGCAGGCCGCGCCCCGGCCGAGAGCAGCTCGTTCGGGCCGTGCTCCTCCAGCCGCCGCTGTGCTTCCGAGACGGTCAGGCCGGACTCGGCCGATCCGAGCGCGCGATAGATATCGGCGAGCTCGAAGGTGTGCCAGGCGCCGGCCGCTGCCGGCGCCGAAGGTCGAACCGTCATCGCCGCGCCTTTGGGATTCTCGTGCATCACTTTCGAGGCTACGGGGCTGAGCACAGCATAGGCAAATAGATAAACTGTTGCCGTCGATTCGAATTTTCCTATACTCGAGATCGCTGCCATGGACTGGCTCAACTATCATCACCTGCTCTACTTCTGGACCGTCGTCCGCAAGGGCAGCGTGTCGAAGGCCGCCGAGGAGCTGCACCTGTCGCAGCCGACAGTGAGCGCGCAGGTGCGCGCGCTCGAGACCGCGATCGGCGAGCCGCTCTTCGCCAGGAAGGGGCGCGTGCAGACGCTCACCGATGTCGGGCGCGTCGTGTATCAGCACGCCGACGACATCTTCGGCATCGGCCGCGACCTGCTCAACACACTCAAGGGGCGGCCCGGCCAGCGAGCGGTACCGCTGACGGTCGGCGTGGCCAACGCGGTCCCCAAGCTCGTCGTCTATCGCCTGATCCGCCCGGCGCTGCAGCAGCCCGACGCCATGCGCGTCGTGTGCCGCGAAGACGACCCCGAGCAGCTGATGGGCCAGCTCGCGAGCTACGCCCTCGACGTCATCATCGCCAACGCCCCGGCGCCGACCTACCTGCCGGTGAAGGTGTTCAACCACCTGCTCGGCCAGTCCGACACCGCCTTCTTCGCCGCGGCGCCGCTGGCGGCACGGCTGAAGCGGCGTTTTCCCGCGTCGCTGCAGCATGCGCCGATGGTGCTGCCGACGACCAACAGCCCGCTGCGGCGCGCGCTCGAGGAGTGGTTCGAAGAAGTGGGCATCCGGCCGCGGGTCGTCGGCGAGTTCGAAGACTCGGCCCTGATGACCGTCGTCGGCCAGGCCGCCGGCTACGTGTTCCCGGCGCCCGCGGCCATTGCGCACGACGTCAGCCGGTTTTACGGCGTGCGCCGCATCGGGGCGACCGACGCGGTGCGCGAGCGTTACTACGTCATCTCCGCCGAGCGCCGGCTCACCCACCCCGGCGTGCTGGCAATGACGGACGCCGCGCGCAACCGGCTGTTCGTGTGACAAGACTGTCCCTCGCGTGAGCGCGCCGGCCAGCGTGCGCCAAGCGGCGCTCTACCTCGGATGGCGTATGGGCGACAATGTGAGCGGGCGTCTAGGCTTATCCGGCCGGCCGGCAGATGGTGTCGCCCGTTGCGCTGACGAGGAGGCTACTCGATGAAGGTAAGAGCGATCGCGATACTGGGCGCTGTGCTGCTGGGCGGGATCATCACGTTGGCACAAAGCGAGGGCGGACGAGGCGGCGGCACCGGCACCGTCATCCTCGAGCAGGCGCCGAAGGACCATTCGATCGCGATTCCGAAGGAGAAGCTGGCGCAGTACCTGAAAGACATGGATGCGAAGAAGCTCCAGACGCTTCGCATGATCGAAGGCGGCAAGTACAACGTGAACATCCGGCGCATCACGGCGGCGGAGACCGGCCTGGTGCACCCGATCACGGCTGACCTGTGGGTGGTGCTCGAGGGGGGCGGCACGCTCACGACCGGCGGCGTGCTCGAGAAGGGAAAGATCCTGGGCGGCCAGAGCCGGCCGATCAAGGTGGGCGACGTCGTCTACATCCCCTCGGGGCTGCCGCACGGCGTGAGCGGCGTCGACAAGAACATCACCTGGCTCAACGTGCGCTGGGACACGGACTGGCCGGCGGATGCGCCGATGGGCGCCGGCACGTTGAACGGGCTGCTCGGGCGCGCCGGAGGTCCCCGTGGCGCGCGTGAGGGATCGGTCGAGGCGCGCGCGGCCCGTGCGGGCGCGGCGGGTGCCGCCGGCGCCGCGGCACCGCCCGCGGCGCGCGGTCCGGCGCTGCCGCCTGGCAGTCAGCAGACGCTCCCCTACAGCTACGGCGGCAGCGGCGAGCTGTTCTTCCCGAAGGAGCAGCTCGATCAGATCATGGCCGGGATGCGGCTGAAGAAGTCGGGCAATACCAGGCTGATCGAGGGCGGGCGCTACAACGTGAACCTGCGCTGGAACGGCACGCCGTCAACGGAGCTGCACGGGCAGACGATCGACACGTGGGTGATGCTGGCGGGCGGCGCCACCGTGAACACCGGCTTCGAGATGAAGGACGGCCAGCGCGTCCCGAATACCGGCGTATCGGTCGTGAGCAAGCCGGGCGACGTGTTCTTCCACCCGTCGAACTTCTACCACGGCTTCAGCGAGGTCACGCCCGACATCTTCTGGCTCAACATCCGCTGGGACGACAACTACGCGAAGTGAATAGTGGGGGCCGCCTTCAGGGGCCAGGGCCGGCTGAAGCCGGCCCCCACAGCTGACGATGCGGCGGGGCTGAGTGCGGCCCTCGTTGTTGCGGCCGCCGTGAATCGGGAACTGCGTCGTCGCGGTACCCGTCGCCACGTCGTTCGTGTTGGTGACGACGCCCGGCACCACGAGGACCAGCGCGTTGTAGCTGCGTACGGTCGGGATCGCCTTGAGGACGTCGCTGCTCAATACCGTCTCCCGCCTGGCGCTCTGCACGTCGACGATCGGGCTTTCGCCCGTTACCGTGACGGTTTCCTCGAGCGCACCGAGCCGCATCTCGGCGTTGATCGTCGCGGTGAATGACCCGGTGAGCTCGACACCTTCGCGACGATAGGCGCTGAATCCGGGCAGCGTGAAGTTGACGGTGTAGGTACCTGGCCTGAGATCCTCGATACGGTACTGCCCGGTGCCGGCAATGACGGCCTGTGCGACGGCGGGGGTAGGAAA
>DATMDI010000409.1:0-3194 GCA_035557875.1 Vicinamibacterales bacterium | reverse complement strand
CGCCCGACGGTCCAGTCCTTCACGTAGGTGGCGGGGTCGTGCATCGTGAACCGGTAGTCGATGGCGTCGGGCGAGACGCGCGTATAGCGCTCGATCAGCAGCAGCTGCGGTGAGGAGCCGCGGTAACTGGATCGCGGATCGAAGTTCCGCGTTTCCACCACGAGCGTGTCGCCATCCCACTTCCCGCGTGAGACGCCGAGCCACTGCTGCACGTGAGCCGGAGGGCCGTCGCGTCCGTCGAGCGGGATGATGCGCGATTCGTGAATCAGTTCCTGCAGGACGACCACGTATCCGGGGGACTGGAAGATCTGGGTGTTGCTGCTGTAGTTGCTGCCGATGCCGTTCCAGCCGCGCGTGATGCAGCGCGGCCAGATCGGCAGGTCGGCGTAGCTGTCGGCCGGCCCGCGTTTCGCGCGCTCGGCACGCTCGGCGGCCAGGCGCTGCTCGGCGGCGGGCGTATAGGCCGGCACCCTGCCGTCCGGAGGGTCGATGATGAGCGACGTCCGGCTCAGCCCCTTGCCGCGATCGAACCAGAACGAGTTGTAGGTGCCCGGGTCGCCCGGGGCGGGCGGTCCATCGGCCCTCGCGAGATTCGCCGACTCGATGCTCTCGGCTTCCTCCTCGCTCAGCGAGTCCTTTTCGGCCAGGGCGCCGCTCCGCGGCCGCTCGAGCGGCGTGGACGTCTGGCTGTTCCACTGGCCCTGGAGGTCGGGATCCCCCCACGACGTGCGGGGCGCCTCGTACTTGGCCGCGGCCTCCTCTACGGCGCTGCCCTTGGTGGTTCCACCCGGCGCCTGACCACTGATCGGCGCGGAGACGAACCACGCCAGTGTCAACACCGCTCCGAGTCCAATCGACGCCAGCACTGTGTTACGCATGAACGGCCTCGTTCTACGGCTTCTTGCTGAGATGACCGTACATCAGTTCTTCCGCGAACTCGACGCACTTGTATTCCAGGAGCTGCGCGTTCCTCTCGGCGCGGCGGTAGAGCGGCATGCTCATCTTCCACGGACGGGTGAACACGTTCGGGTCCTCGATCGTCGCCTCGTACTGAATGACGTCCGTGGTGAGCGGCGTATAGCGCTCGACGACGTGCAGCGCGTCGCTGTGATAGTTGCCCGCCCGGTCGAACCAGGTCTGGTCTACGAAGTTCTTCACGTCCACGACCAGCGCATCGCCTTCCCAGCGGCCGTTCGACCATCCCATCCAGGTATCGGTCGGGCTCTCCTGGCTGGTGCTCATGTGAATGACGCGGCTGGCCGACGCGAACTCATACGAGATCAGGATGTCGTTGGGCTCCGTCGATTGGACGATCTGAAACGGATAGGGCATGTAGGTGGCCCGTGGCACACCCGGGAGATAGCACTTCACCTCCGGGTCGTTCGTCATCCAGGTCCTGCCGTTCGCATCCCGCTGTGCGGTGGCGCCCGGCTTGTACGGAATCTCGTTCCCTTCGACCACACCCATGCCGGCCGGCACGCTGAACGCGGCGCCGAGCGCGATCACCGGGCCTTGCCTGGCCTGATGCGTCTGAATGTCCCAGTTGGCCGTGTTGCTGGCGGCCCAGATGCCATTGAGGTTCGGCCGCCCGTCGGCCATCCGCGCAATCGGCAAAGCCGCCGCGCGCGATGAGCCCAGCCAGGTCCCGGTCGCAACCAGCGTCACGAGCGTTGCGACGACAGCTCCCGCGAGGAGTCCCTTGAGCCACTGTGACATCGGCCGCACCATACCACTGCCGTCAGCCGCCTGATGTACCTCGCGAGAGGTAATTTGCGCCGAACGGCGCCTCGCTAGTTCTTGCGCGCATCCTCGGCGCGCGCGGCCCTGAGGATGTTCTCGAGCCCGCGGTTCCCCTCATGACACGCGAACTCGAAGATCGCCTGGGTGTCGTCCCGCTTCAGCGGCATCCGGATCGCCCACGGGCGCTCCCACGTGGTCGGGTCCTCCATGCGTGCCTGCCAGTCGATCCGGTCGGGGCCGAGGGGGGTGAAGCGTTCGGTCACCTTCAAGCCGGAGGTGGCGCCACGGTAGTTCATGTTGTCGTGAACGTTCGTGGTTTCGACCACGAGCGTGTCGCCTTCCCACCAACCGCGCGAGTCGCCCATGTACTGCCGGATGACCGGCGACAGCTTCCGCCGGCCGTCGAGCGGAATGACGCGCGCCTCGTGCACCATCTCGTAGCGGATGACGACGTAGCCCGGAGCCTGAGTGATGTCGTACGACGCGCCGTAGATGATGGGCCGCATCGTGTCGGGCACCCCGCGTGAGATGCAGCGGTCGTAGATGCTCCGGTCGGTATACGAGTCGGCCGGACCGCGTCCACTCCGTGCCGCCTGTCGCGCTGCCGCGCGTTCCCTCGCCGCGGCGGTCAGTGGCGGGACCCGTCCGTCTTCGGGCTCGATCACCAGCCACGGCTGCGCGTTCTCCGCGTCGAAGTGCTCGTACCAGTGGGGCGGACCGGCGCCGGTGTCGTTGTCGGCCGTGCCGCCGATGCTCGACGCCTGCCGGGCCGCGGCCTCCTGACGCTCCTTGCGGAGCGCCGCCATCTCTTTCTCGCCGAAATCCGCGATGCGCTTGCCGGCCAGTTCCGCGGGGCGCTCGAACGGAGTGTTGTTCTCGTCCTTGTTGGTGTAGATGCCTTGGAGATCGGGATCGCCCCAGGGCGTGCGCGGCGCGGTCCATCTCGCCGCGTCGCGTGGCGTGGTGGGGCGCTGCTGGGCCGAGGGCATCGCCGCCATCACGATTGCGGCGGCAGCAGTCACGGTCAGCGAGGCTCGACGGCGCAGGTGGGTTGCCATTAGTGGGTCTCGACTCGCGGCTACGGTTGCGTGTTCGGAGGCGCGCCACCACCGGGCGCACCCCGGCCGCCAGCCCCGCCGGTGCGACCGCCGGCACCGCCGCTGCGGAAGCTTGCCTGGAGCAGGTGCGTGAGCGTGTGGACGTAGCGCAGTTTGCCGTTCTCGATCCGGAAGAGATGGGTATCCGGCGCGCCGCTGCCGCCGTTGGGGCCGCCGGCGCCAAACGTGCAGAACACTGCGACGGTCCCGAGCGCCTCGTCCACGATGAAGCGGCGATTGGCGATGTTCACGCCCGCCGGCACGCCGACGTCACAGCTGTCCATCGGCGAGCCGTTGCCGGTATGGGCGCCACCCTCGGTGCGGTTGCACGGATAGCCCCAGGGCACCAGGTCCTTC
>DATMDI010000408.1:0-2384 GCA_035557875.1 Vicinamibacterales bacterium | reverse complement strand
CGGTGGCCACCGCGCGCTGGCCAAGGCCGTCGTGCCGCTGCGCGCCTTCCGCGACAAGTTCGGCAACCTCCAGACCGAAGAGTTCACCGACAAGGTGCTGTCGCTGGCCCTCGAGTTCCTGCACGAGGACAAGAAGCTGGTAAAAGCCTAAACGGGCTCAGGGCTCAGGCTTGAGCCCCCCACGCCCTGAGTCCTGAGCCATGGGCCTTACGGCACGCCCCCCGATCCAGGCGTGCTCACCGTCAGCTCCCCCATCGACCAGGGATGTTCCAGGCACCGGTATTCATAGGCGCCGGGCCTGGCCACGGTCACCGTCGCCGATCCGCCGGGCGCGATCAGGCCTGTCTTCCACGATCCGTCCCGCGCCTCGATCGTGTGGGCGAGGGTGCTGGTATTCGTGAACGTCACCGGCGTTCCGGCGGCCACACGCGTACGGCTCGGATTCACCCCGTAGGCGTTCTTCCACTCTTCACGGCGTCCGGCGCTCTGGACGTTGAAGACCGTCACCGTGCCGAGCTGAATCGTGCCGGTCTCGTCGATCCGTCCGCTCCACGGCAGGACGAGCGGCGGTGCGGCTGGCGCGGACACAGGACCGAGCGCGCCGCCGAGTTTGAACGCCCAGATGCGGCGGTTCATCGTCAGCGCCACGTACTGCTCTCCTCCGGCGAGATACGAGATCGCCGAGCCGCCGCCGGGCCCGGCGCCGCCAGGCAAGCCGATCTCTCCGGTCTGGAAGCGCCAGAGCACGTCGCCGTTCCTGGCGTCGTAGGCCTGAAACTCGCCATCGGGCTCTACGTGGAAGACGAGCCCGCCCGCCGTCGCAGTGGCCCCGCCGCCACCTTCGCAGCCCGCATAGTTGACGCGCTTCTGCCAGACCGTCTTGAGCGTGCGGCTGTCGACGGCCGCCATCAGTCCGTACTGCTGCTGGCCCGGCACGCGGATCGGCGTGATGAACGCCCATGGCGACTCCGCGCGGCGGACCCAGGCGGGGTTCACGCACACCGAGGCGTAGAGATACCCGGTCTGCGGGCTGTAGGCCATCGGGGTCTGCCGCATGTTCATATGCGGCAGGAACAGGTTCGGCACCTCGGCGCGAACCGGATCGAAATAGCACCCGCCCTTGAACCCGGGCGGGATCATGGCCTGGTCGACGCACTCGGGGCCCAGCCGGTCGGCGCCAACGGTGAAGGGCTGCGTCGGTGAGGTCTTGAGGAAGGCATCCTGTTTCGCCGGGCGCTCCTCGACGGGAAGCACCGGCGCGCCGGTGGCGCGATCGAGCGCGAATGCGACGCCGTCGGTCCGCATCGCCAGCAGCACCTGACGCGGCCGGCCGCCGATCGTGGCGTCGTACAACACCAGCGGCGTGCCGACGTCGTGTTCCCAGATGTCGTGGTGCACCAGCTGGAAATGCCAGCGGATCTTCCCCGTCTTGAGGTCGAGCGCGACGACCGAGTTGTTGTACAGGTTGTCGCCGGCCCTGAGTTCGCCACCCCATTGCGGCACCGCGTTGCCAGTCTCGAGATAGACGAGCCCCAGCGCGGCATCGACCGATGGCGTCGTCCAGATGGCGCCGCCACCGTATTTCCAGATGTCACTGTCCTGTGGCCAGGTCTCGTGACCTGGCTGCCCCGGGCCGGGAATCACCTCGAAGGTCCAGAGCCCCTTGCCGGTGGCCGCGTCGATCCCCAGCGCACGGCCTCGCATGAAGTTGTCGCCGGACGACACGACCGCCACGACGACGCCATTGCCGAAGGCGGGCGCGCTGCTCATGCCCTGCGGCGGTAGATCGGCCGGACGTTCGAATTTCCAGACCAGGCGCCCAGTCTCCTGCGAGACGGCGATGACGCTCGAGTCGCGCTGCCCGGCGAACAGCAGCCCGTTGCCGATGCCGATGCCGCGGTTACCGCTGAACGGCGTATCGGGCCGGTAGGTCCAGAGCGTCGTGCCCGTCGCCGGATCGAGCGCCAGCATCGTGCCCTGTGATGTCACCGCGAAGAGGCGGCCGTCCTTGACCATGAGCGGCGCCTTCGACACCTGCCCGGCCGGCAGTTCCACCGACCACGCGCCACTGAGGCGGCTCAGGTTCGTCCGGTCGATGCGTGCGAGGGTGGAGTACCTGGTGCTGGCCCAGTCGCCGCCGGGGGCCGGCCACTCGTCGCCAGGATAGGTCGCGGTCTGCCCCGTCGGCCGCGCCACGTTCGTCAGCGCCACGGACAGGACCGCGAGTGCAGCGGCCCACCAGCGCGCGGTTCCCACTCGTCGCGTCATCACTTCGCCTCCGGGTGTGCGGTATCAGTCAGGGCTGGCTGACCGGGCCGCCACTGGCAGGACCGAGGGAGCGGCGCAGGAGTGCTGCGGCGTCGTCTCGGACGACCGGCGGCGCA
>DATMDI010000407.1:0-11036 GCA_035557875.1 Vicinamibacterales bacterium | reverse complement strand
GAACATGCCCGAGGACGTGGCGTTCGCCGAGAGCCGCATCCGCGGCGAGACGATTGCCGCGGAAGACGTGCTGCACGATCTCGGCGCCATCAGCATGATGTCGTCGGACTCGCAGGCGATGGGGCGCATCGGGGAAGTCATCATGCGCACGTGGCAGACCGCCGACAAGATGAAGCGGCAGCGCGGCCCGCTGAAGGAGGACTCCGCGACGGACGACAACCTGCGCGTGCGGCGCTACGTCGCGAAGTACACCATCAATCCGGCCATCGCTCACGGCATTTCGACCGAGGTCGGCTCGGTCGAGGTGGGCAAGCTCGCCGACCTGGTGCTCTGGAAGCCGGCGTTCTTCGGCGTCAAGCCCGAGCTGGTGCTCAAGGGCGGGTTCATCGCCTGGGCGCAGATGGGCGACCCGAACGCATCGATTCCGACGCCGCAGCCGGTGAGCATGCGACCGATGTTCGGCGCCTACGGCGGCGCCGTGGGCGGCACGTCGCTGGCGTTCGTGTCGCAGCACTCGCTCGACCGGGATGTGGCGACGCGCTATGGGCTGACGAAGCGCCTCGCGGCGGTGCGCCAGTGCCGCAGCATCGGCAAGCGCGACATGAAGCTCAACGACGCGATGCCGCGCATCACGGTGGACTCCGAGACCTATGTGGTGACGGCCGACGGCGAAGTGCTGCGCTCCACGCCCGCCCGCGTGCTGCCCTTGGCGCAGCGTTATTTCTTGTTCTGAGTGTGCCGATGTCGGATTGGCTCACCTGGCAGATCGTCGATTCCGCGTTCCCCACCGGGGCCTTTGCCCATTCGTGGGGGCTGGAGTCGGCGTGGCAGCACGGTGAGATCGCGGGCGCGGCAGCGCTGCAGCGTTTTCTCGACGACTCGGTGCAGCAGGCCGGTCACGCGGTGCTGCCGCTCGTGAACGCGGCCTACGACGATCCGGGTCAGCTCGAGGCGCTGGACGGGATTGCGGACGCCTTCCTGATCAACACCGTGGCGAATCGTGCCAGCCGGATTCAGGGCCGGACCCTGGTGGCCACGGCCGAACGCGTCTGGCCGTCGCCGGAGATCGATTCGCTCCACGGCCGGGTCGAGGCGACCTGCGCGCACGTCGCACCGGTGTCGGGCGCGGTGTTCCGCACCATCGGGCTGGCGCGCGGAGAGGCTCAGCGAGTCATCCTGTTCGGCGCGGCGCGCGGCGTGCTCTCCGCGGCCGTGCGTCTCGGCATCGTCGGCAGCTACGAGGCACAGCGGCTGCAACAGGGCTGCGCCCCATGGCTCGAACGCGTCGCCGTCGAATGCGAGAGCCTCGAAGCGGCCGACCTCGCGCAGACGGCACCGCTCATCGACCTGCTGCAGGCGGGGCACGACCGCCTGTATTCACGGCTCTTCCAGTCGTAGAGAGGCCCCGCGGCAATGCACTACATCGGTCCCGGCCAGTCCCATCCGCAGTACCAGCCGGACGATCCCGAGACCCCGGGCGTCTTCAGCGAGCGGCCGGCGCGGCTCGACCGCGACTACCGCTCGCGCGCGTTCACCGTGGGCATCGGCGGGCCGGTGGGCAGCGGCAAGACCGCGCTGCTGCTGGCCTTGTGCCGGATGCTGCGCGACGACCACAGCCTCGCGGTCGTGACCAACGACATCTTCACCAGGGAAGACGGCGAGTTCCTGGTGCGCCACGAAGCGCTGCCGGCCGAGCGGATCACGGCGGTAGAGACCGGCGGCTGCCCGCACACCGCCGTGCGCGACGACATCAGCCAGAATCTCGACGCGCTGCGGCAGTTGATGCGGAAGTTCAAGCCGCAGCTGCTCTTCGTCGAGAGCGGCGGCGACAACCTCGCCGCCCAGTTCAGCCGCGAGCTCGCCGACTTCACCATCTACGTGATCGACGTCTCGGGTGGCGACAAGATTCCGCGGAAGGGCGGTCCGGGGATCACGCAGTCGGATTTGCTGGTGATCAACAAGACCGACCTGGCCTCGCTGGTGCGCGCCGATCTCGGCGTGATGGAGCGCGATTCACGCCGCATGCGCGGCGACGGGCCGTTCCTCTTCGCGCAGGTCATCAACGGCGTCGGCGTCCGTGACGTCGCCGATCGCGTGCTCGGCGCCTGGCGCGCGGCAACGTAGTATTCGTACGTGGGGGCCGGCTTCAGCCGGCCCTGGGCCGCCTGAAGGCGGCCCCCACATACAGAACACAGTCTTACCAGAAGCGCGGCCGCGGCAGCAGTGGTCCCAGGCCGAGGCGGGCGACGATCAGCACCAGCCAGAGCAGCGCGGGCAGCGCCGGAATCCGCCGGTCGAGACGCGCGACGAAGGCCGGCACCGCCGGCCAGGCATAACAGGCGGCGGCCACGCCGACGGCGGCGCTGACGAAAATCGGCGTGAACAGATAGCGCTCGGCGAAGCGTCCCGACGGGCTCAGCATCAGGATCGACGCGGCCGCGAAGGCGAGCGCGAAGACGGCACCACCGCGCAACGGGGCGGGAAGCGCCTTCCACTGATCCCGCGCCCGCGCGGCCCAGGCGGCGGCGAGCCCGATGAGCGCCGCACCCCACGGCGCCGAGAGCCAGGCGAGGTGGGCGACGTAGAAGCCGATGTGGCCCAGGATGGCCAGCACGCCGGCCCCAGGCGCCGCGTCGGCAACCGGCCCGAGTTGGCGTCGCCAGTAGCCGGCCCAGAACGTCGTACCGGCGGCCTCCTGGTACAGCGCGTCGTAGCCGACCGCGACCGCTGCGGCGCAGGCCACCGCCACCGCCAGTGCCGCCAACGGCCGCATCGTGGACCCTGGAACGCGGAGCGGATTGGCCACCGCCCACAACCCGGCCCCGAGCAGCACGATCGCGACGAACACGCCTTTGATGAGGAGCGCCGCGGTCACGGCAGCCGCCACCGCCGGCACCCAGCCCCACGAGCGGCGCACGCCGTCGAGCGCGACGAGCGCCACGAGGAGGCAGAGCAGCATCGGATACTCGTGGTTGGCGCGGACGCGGAAGACGAACGCCGCCGGCACGAGCTGAAGCAGGACGAGCGCGGCGCGTCCGGCCCCTGGCACCTGGGTGGCGGCAGCCAACCGGGCCAGCAGCAGCAGGCAGGCGAGTCCGGCGGCGATGCCCACCGCGAACGCCGCCTGCGCACCGGGGAAGCCGAGCCTGGCGACGGCGATCGGCGCGAGGTAAAGCCCGATCGGATGTTCCTGCCACAGCCCGGTCCCGTTCCACAGCCCGCCCCACTCGGGAGCGATCCACGACGACGGCGGTCCGCTGGCCAGCCGGGCCGTCATCGCGGCGTAGAACGCCGAGTCGGGATCGCGGCTGACGAATCCTGTCGCCGCCAGCAACGCCCACACGACGACGAGGCACGCGCCCCAGACGGCCACCTCGCGGCGCCGGAGCAGCGTGTTCACCGCGTGAAGAGCCCGTTGATCTCTGGCCCGGACAGCGTGCCCTCGAACCCGGTGAACACGCCGTCGCGGGCGATGGTCTGCGCGGCCTTCGTGAAGGCGGTCCACGCCACCCGCGCGAGCGCGCCGCCGACGCTGATGCGGCGTACGCCGAGGCCGGCCAAGTCGGCGACGGTGAGGCCGGTGAAACGCGACATCACCACGTTGACCGGTTTGGGAGCGACCGCCGAGACAATGGCGGCGATGTCGTCCCGGGTCGCGACGCCGGGCGCAAAGAGGACGTCGGCGCCCGCGTTGGCGTACGCGGTCAGCCGCCGGATGGACTCGCCGAGCGGGTCGGGGTGCCCTGTCAGGTAGCACTCGGCCCGCCCGACGAGCAGCGTGCCGGTCTGCGACGCGTCGATGGCGGTGCGTGCCGCCGTCAGGCGCGCCACCGCCTCCGGTAATTCGTACAGCGGCTGCTCGCGCTGGCCGGTGCTGTCTTCGATCGAGAGGCCGGCCACGCCGGCGCTCACGCAGGTGGCGACGTGTGCGGCCACACCCTCGGGAGTGCCGGCGAACCCGGCTTCGAAGTCGGCGTTCACCGGAAGATCGGTGGCCTCGACGATGGCGCGGACATTGGCCAGCGTGGCCTCGAGCCCGGCGCCGCCGTCGGGCGCACCGTTGGTCCACGCGCAGCCGGCGCTGGTGGTCGCCAGCGCCTTGAAGCCGAGGTGCTGCAGGTAGCGCGCGGACCCGGCGTCCCAGGGGTTGGGGATGACGAAGCAGCCCGACTCGTGCAGACGCCGGAACGCGCGGCGGCGCTCGGTGAATCGCGAGGTGTCGGAGGTCATGGCCAGAACCTACCACGAAGACCCCGCCGCCGGTTTGACAGGGGAGCGCGGCTGGATTTAGATCGCGCCCCTATGGCGATCACCCGCATGACGATGACCGACGAACAACGCAAGTCGGTGGCGCTCGAATACCTCAAGGCCTTCGACAACAAGGGCGTGACCTCGAGCGGCGGCAGCATCCTCGATCTCTTTGCCGACGATGCCCAGGTGTTCTTCCCCAAGTGGGGGCTCGCGACCGGCAAGCCGCAGATCGCGCAGCTGTTCACGGATTTCAGCGCCTTGCTGCGCCATATCCTGCACGACTACGGCTCGTTCAACTGGGTGATGACCGGAAGCGACGTCTTCGCCTGCGAAGGGACGAGCGCCGGGGCGCACATCGACGGCGAATGGCGCGCCGGAGTGACGCACGCCGGCCGGTGGTGCGACGTCTTCGAGGTGCGCGATTTCCTGATTCAGCGCTGCTTCATCTATCTCGACCCCGACTACGCGGGCCGTGACACGCAGCGCTATCCGTGGCTGTCGGCCAACGGGCGGGATCCGTCCAGGCCCATGGGCTGACTGGGTAGTCTTTTCAGACCGCCCGCTATGTACCGCTGGCAGCGCCGGCGGCCGCGTCCTCGCCGAGCCGTGGCGCGCGCTCGCGCGCCGGCAGCGGCGCTTCGGCGTGCACGAACAGGACCGGACAACGGGCTTCGCGCGCCACGTCCTGGCCGGTGTGCCGCCCTCCCGCGCGCACCCGCGCCGGGCTGTCGCGCCCGATCACGATCAGATCGGTGTCTTCTTCGACGGCGAGCTTGAGGATCTCGCGGCTGGCGGTGCCCTGCGCCACGATCTCCTCGACCGGTCTGTGACCGCCGACCACAATCCCCACGAGCTCGACCAGTTGATCGCACGCCGGCTGAAGCCGGGCCTCGCGGTGCGCGTCGAAGTCGTACGCGAGCGCAGCCACTTCCGAAAAAAGCTCGACGACGTGGACCACCGTGAGATGCGCCGCCGCCTGGCCGGCCAGCGACGTCGCACACTCGAGCGCGGGCACCGACGCCTCCGACAGGCTGACGGCGCACATCACCCGCTTCACCCCGGCGATAGACGGGTTTGCCACATCGGGCGCCGGCGGCGGCACGACCAGTACCGAGCAGGAAGCGGAGCGCACCACTTCCGCGGTGGCGCCGCCGAGGGCGGGATGTTCCGATTCCTGGTTCGTGCCGGCGCCCATGACGATGAGATCGGCGGCGAGCGCGTCGGCACGCGCCAGAATGGCGCCGGCGAGGCTCACGTCCTCGTCGAGGAGCACCTCCACCTGCAGCCCGTCCGTTCGGCGGTCGTGCACAAAGGATCCGAGCTCGGCCAACCGCGCGTCGCGTTCGCCGGGTGTGAGCGGCGGGTCGACGAGCGCGGCCGGTGTGGCAGCCGGGGAAATGACGTCGCCCGCCAGCCCGTCCGCGTCGGCGGTCGGCGGCGCCAGGCGCCGCACGTGCAGCACCGACACGTCGGCATCGTGCTGCCGTGCCCACCACAGCGCGCAGTCGAGGGCGCGTCGCGAGGAGTCGGTGAGGTCGATCGCGCAGAGGACGCGGCTGAAGTCAGGCATCAGAATCCTTTCCAGACGCCTTTCCAGGCGCTGTGACAACCAGCACGCCGTCGTGCATCGTCGCCCTGATCTCGTCGACGTCGATGCCGCCGGGCAGGAGCAGCGACCGGAAGAATCCGCCCGTCCCGCGGTCGCGCCGGTAGACGACATGCCCGTCGCCCTCGAGATGCTTCAGCAGCTGCGCCGCGCCCTCGGGGCCCGCCGAGATGAGCAGGCGGGTCTGGTGCACCTGGAGGCTGACGTCGGCGTGGGAGGCTCCCGGCAGATCGACGCGGGCGATCACCTGTTCCTGCATGAACGGCCCAAGTGGCAACGAGCATGCCAGCGTGTCGCCCGAGGCCGGCGTTTTCATGACCCGGATCCGTCCGCCGCAGGGCGGCAGAAACCCGGACACTCGGCACCTCGCACCGCGGCAGCGCCCTCGAGGTTGAAAGGTCTACAGCCGCCACCGCACAAGTTGCAGCTCGGCAGGAAACCGGGGCGCGTGCTATAAACAGGGGTTTGTCCCCGTCTCCGCGGGGCCACCTGGATCCAATGGTCGTACAGAAATTCGGCGGCACCTCAGTGGCCGACCCCGAGGCCATCCGCCGCCTCATCGAGATTGCCCGTACTGCGCGTACCCGGGACGGCGCCGGCCCGGCCGTTGTGGTCTCCGCCATGAGCGGGGTCACCGACAGCCTGCTCAAAGTGGCGGCCGATGCCGCTGCCGCCAAAGCCGACGAGGCGCTGGCCGGCGTCGCCAAGGTTCGCGAACGCCACCTGGCGGCGGCGCGGGACCTGGCGCCGGGCGACGCCGGAATCGAAGCCCAGATCAACGAACAGTGCGACCAGTTGGTGGCGGTCGTCCGCACGTTGACCGAGCTGCGGGAACTGTCGCCGAGCATGTCGGACGTCGTGGCCGCGGTCGGCGAACTCCTGAGCTCGAGGCTGGTGGCGGCGGCCATGGTGCACGCCGGGCTGCCCGGGACGTGGGTGGATGCGCGGCGCGCGATCATCACCACCGACGACCACATGTCGGCGCGGCCGCTCGCCGACGAGACCAACGCCGCGCTCAAGGCCACGGTGGGTGCCGCGGTCACCGCCGGGCAGGTGCCGGTGCTCGGCGGCTTCGTCGCCTCGACGCGCGACGGCCACACCACGACGCTGGGGCGGGGCGGCTCCGACTACTCAGGGGCGCTCGTCGGTGCTGGTATCGGCGCGCGGGAGATTCAGATCTGGACCGATGTGGACGGCATGCTCACCGCGGATCCGCGCGTGGTCGCGCGCCCGCGCCTCGTGCCGCATCTGTCGTTCGCCGAAGCGGCCGAGCTGGCGTACTTCGGCGCCAAGGTCCTGCACCCCGCCACCATCCTGCCCGCGGTGGCGCACGACATCCCGGTGCGAATCCTCAACTCGCGCAAGCCCGAGGGGACGGGCAGCGTCATCACCGCCGCCGGAATCCCAGACGGCACGCCGGTGACGGCCTTCGCGTGCAAGCGCGACGTGACCGTGATCGACATCACGTCGAGCCGCATGTTGATGGCCTACGGCTTCCTGCGCCAGGTCTTCGAGGTGTTCGAGCAGTTCAAGACCGCTGTGGACGTGGTGACGACGTCGGAGGTCAGCGTCTCGATCACCGTGGACGACCGGCGCAACATCGGGGCGATCGTCGCGGCGCTTTCGGCGTTCGGTCAGGTGGCCGTCGAGTCGGAGATGGCGCTGGTGTGCGCGGTCGGCGATCGGCTGCGCACCGAGCCCGAGACCGCCGCGCGCGTCGTCGGCGTGCTCGAAGAAGTGCCGCTGCGGATGATCTCGCAGGCGGCGGCGAGGCGTAACATTACGGTGATCATGCGGCAGGCCGATCTGCCGCACGCCATGCAGCGGCTGCACGAGGAGTTCTTCGGGTGAACGTCCTGATCGTCGGCTACGGCAAGATGGGACGCCTGATCGACACCCTGGCCGCAGAGCAGGGGATCGAGGTGGCGGGTCGGGTCGACGACGGGCGTGAGGAGTGGCGGTCCGCCGATGTCGCCATCGACTTCACCACGGCCGAGGCGCTCCTCGCCAACTTTCCTCGCTATCTGGAACTGAAGATGCCGGTCGTGATCGGTACGACCGGTTGGAACGCCCACGCCTCGTCGTTGCGCGCCCAGTCCGAACAGGCCGGCCTCGGCGTCGTGGCCTCCGCCAACTTCTCCATCGGCGTCAACATCTTCCAGCTCGTCGTCAACGAGGCCGCACGGCTCATGTACTCGCAGCCGCAGTACGGCGCGTGGATCCACGAGGCGCATCACGCCGCCAAGCGCGACGCGCCGTCGGGAACCGCGATCATGCTGCGCGATTCGATGGTGGCATCCGGCTTCGATCGGCCCATCGACATGTCGGCGACGCGGGCGGGCACGATTCCCGGCATCCATACCATCGGATTCGATGCCGCCTCGGATACGATCGAGCTTTCGCACACGGCCCGCGACCGCCGGGGCTTTGCCGCCGGCGCGCTGGTCGCCGCGAAGTGGATTCGCGGCCGGCAAGGGTGGTTCACCATGGCCGACGTCTTACAGGCGCCGGCGAACGTACGAACGTAGCGGGCGGTCAGACCGCCCGTCGCCGGCGGGTCCAGGGACCCGCCTCTACATCGGGCTTCACGAGGGAGACAGCCATGCGTACTCCGTTCACCGGCGTTGGCACCGCACTCATCACCCCCTTCACCAAGGGCGGCGCGATCGATGAGGCCGCGGTCAAGCGCCTGGCGAAGCGGCAGATCGACGCAGGCGTGCATTTCCTCGTGCCGTGCGGCACGACCGGCGAATCACCTACCCTCACCCACCGCGAGAAGCTGCGGGTGGTCGAGCTCGTCCTCGAGGAGGCCGCCGGCAAGGTGCCGGTGATGGCCGGCGCCGGCGGCTACGACACGCGCGAGGCGGTCGAACTGTCGCGCGACATGGAGAAGGTGGGCGCGGACGGCCTGCTGCACGTGTCTCCCTACTACAACAAGCCGACGCAGGAAGGGCAGTATCAGCACTTCAAGGCGATTGCCGAGAGCACCCGCCTGCCGATCGTGCTGTACAGCATCCAGGGGCGCACCGGCGTGAACATCGACGTGGCCACCGTGCTCCGGCTGGCGCAGATCCGCAACATCGTCGGCATCAAAGAAGCGTCGGGCAGCCTGGTTCAGATGACCGACATCGTGGCCAACGCGCCCGAGGAATTCCTGCTTCTGAGCGGCGACGATCCGATCACCGTGCCGGTGATGGCGATCGGCGGCCGCGGCGTGATCTCGGTGGCCTCCAACGAGGTGCCGGCCGAGATGGTGCAGGTCGTCGAGCTGTGCGAGAAGGGCGACTTCGCCGCGGCGCGCAAGCTTCAGGGCTGGCTGCTGCCGCTGCTCACGGGCAACTTCGTCGAGAGCAATCCTGCCCCGTGCAAGGCGGCCATGGCGGCGATGGGCCTCTGCGAAGACGAACTGCGGCTGCCACTGGTGTCGGTCACGCCTGCGTCGCGCGAGCGCGTGTTGGGAGTCCTGCAGAAGTTGCGGCTCCTCGGCGCGGCGGCTCGCGCCTGATGGCGGACCTCGCCGAGGAGATCACCAGTCTCTTCGAGCAGGGTGCGTCGGCGCCGAAAGAGCGGGCCCGGGAAACCTTCGCGCGCCTGCGTGCGGAGCTCTCGGCGGGGCGCGTGCGGGCGGCCGAGCCCGATCCGTCGTCACCCACCGGGTGGCGGGTGAACCTGTGGGTGAAGCAGGGCATCCTCGTCGGCCTTCGCTGGGGGGACATCGTCGACGTCGGCGTCGGCAAGGGACGCTGGCCGTTTCAGGACAAGGACACGCTCCCGCTCAAGCGGCTCGATCTTGCCAGCGGCGTGCGCGTGATCCCGGGCGGCTCCGCGATTCGTGACGGCGCCTATCTCGGGTTCGGGGTGATCTGTGCCCCGCCCATGTACATCAACATCGGCGCCTATGTCGGCGACTACTCGTTCGTCGATTCGCACGCCCTGGTCGGCTCGTGCGCGCAGATCGGGAAGAACGTGCACCTGAGCGCGGCGGCCCAGATTGGCGGCGTGCTCGAGCCCGTGGGTGCGATGCCGGTCATCGTCGAGGATGAAGTGCTGATCGGCGGCAACTGCGGGGTCTACGAAGGCGCCGTCATCAAGCGTCGAGCGGTGCTCGCCGCGGGAGTGATCGTGACCGGCTCGACGCCGCTCTACGACCTGGTCAACGGCGTCGTCATCAAGCCCGAGCCGGGGCAGCCCGTGGTGGTGCCTGAAGCCGCGGTCGTGGTCCCCGGCGCGCGCGCGGTGACCATCGGCAAGGGGCCCG
Organism: Vicinamibacterales bacterium; assembly: GCA_035557875.1. Taxonomy (GTDB): domain Bacteria; phylum Acidobacteriota; class Vicinamibacteria; order Vicinamibacterales; family UBA2999; genus DASYRM01. Next base: position 921 of record DATMDI010000407.1, on the reverse strand, counting down.
AATGGGGCCTGTCGGTGGCGACCCCGGTGATCGTCAAATACCGCGACGAGAAGACCGACGCGCGCACGGAGCTCGAGGCATGGATTCGGTAGACGTCGATCGCGTTGACGTCGTCGCGCTCACGCGCGCGCTCTCCGACATCGATTCCACGACCGGGCGCGAGGCCGAGACCGGCCGGATGCTGGCGTCGGTGCTGCGTGACCGCGGCTACGAGGTGGCCGAACAGCCGGTCGCCGGCGACCGCTTCAACGTGTTCGCGACCCTCGGCGAGCCGCCGGAGGTAGTCTTCTCCACCCACTACGACTGCGTGCCGCCGTTCTTCCCCACCCGGGTGGAGGGCGGCATGCTCTTCGGCCGCGGCGTGTGCGATGCCAAGGGCATCCTGGCGGCGCAAGTGGCGGCGACCGAGCGTCTGCGGCAGCGCGGCGAGCGGCGCGTGGGTCTGCTCTACGTGGTCGGCGAAGAGCGCGGCAGCGACGGCGCCAGGGTGGCCAACGAGCTCGCCCCCCCGGGCGTGCGGTTCCTGATCAACGGGGAGCCGACCGACAACCGCCTCGGGCTCGCCACCCGGGGCATGCTGCGCGTCCGGCTGGTGGCGACGGGGCGCGCCGCCCATTCGTCGTTTCCCGAGCTGGGAGAGTCGGCCATCGACAAGCTGCTCGACGCACTGATGGTCGTGCGCGGTCTCGAGCTGCCCGATGACCCCGAGCTCGGGCGCACGCATTACACCGTGGGGCTCATCGACGGCGGGGTCGCGCCGAACGTCGTCTCGCCACACGCGTCAGCCGAGCTGATGTTCCGCATCGTCGGCGACGGCGCCCCGATCTACGACGCGCTGCGCGTCGTCGAAGGGCTGGTCGCGCTCGAGCACATCCTCGAGATTCCCGCGGTGCACATGCACCGCGTGTCCGGCTTCGAGAC